>NZ_JAIVFV010000357.1 GCF_020829445.1 Nostoc sp. CHAB 5836 | reverse complement strand
CAGCATGGCCTGTAATCGGTATCTGGTTCACCGCCTTGGGTGTAAGCACAATGGCGTTCAACTTGAACGGTTTCAACTTCAACCAATCAATTATTGACTCTGAAGGTCGTGTGATTGCAACTTGGGCGGATGTAATCAACCGCGCTAACCTGGGTATGGAAGTAATGCACGAGCGTAACGCTCACAACTTCCCTCTGGATTTGGCTGCTGGTGATTTTGCTCCTGTGGCTCTAACCGCTCCTGCGATCAACGGTTAATCCGGAAGTTTCGTTAAATTAGAAAGCGCCCTCTCGTAACAGAGGGCGCTTTTTAGTTTGTATACGTAAAAGATAGGCTATACGTTAATACGGTTCACAAAAGGGCTGAAACTCTTTTTTTTACGAACCACAGAGGCGCAGAGAACACAGAGAGAAGAGAGAAGAGAGAAGGAGGAAATGCTTAACCCAAGTGTATTGGGCTATACGTTAATAAGGTTGGGTTAACGGTAATAGGACTTACGCAAAATCATGAAAAAACGAACCGCCAAGTACGCCAAGTACGCCAAGAAATAAGAGTTGCAGAGAGTTTTTGCGTAAGAGGAAGTCCTGGATAAGTCTAAGACCAATTCTTTGTGAAGTTGCATAGAATTTGACCCCACACGCCAGATGCACAACGAAGGGGAGACCCGAGACGCTCTCTACGAGACGCTAAAAGCGAACGCAAGCTCACTCTCCGTGGCGCTATCGCCTTTGGCGTCTCCCCTTCTTCCTTGGCGCTAGCTTCTCCCAAGGGGAGAAGGGGAGAGGCTAGTGCCAACTCTTAGGAGACACTACGTGAACGCGGAGTGTCTCCTAAGAGTTGGGAGAAGACCGCACTGGCTCCCCAAAGTCGCCGAAGGAAGAGCAAAGAGAGGAAAATCCAGTTCCCTCCCCGATTTCGGGGAGGGTTAGGGTGGGGTTCTTTATTATGCAGCTTCATATTAAATTGGTATAAGAGGCGATTTATTATCCTGATAATTCAGGTTGAGCTATAGTCAAATATTTCCAGTGCCAAAGCATAAAAATTAACTTTTGGACGAACTCTAGGTAAAATACATAAGCCTCATCCTTTTTTTTTAAGATCATGGGCAACACTTTTGGTCATCTATTTCGCATCACTACTTTTGGTGAATCTCACGGCGGCGGTGTGGGGGTTGTGATTGATGGTTGTCCTCCACAACTAGAAATTTCGGCGGAAGAAATTCAAGTAGAATTAGATAGAAGGCGTCCGGGACAAAGTAAAATTACCACACCTCGGAAAGAAGCCGATACCTGCGAGATTTTATCAGGGGTATTTGAAGGCAAAACACTAGGAACGCCTATAGCGATTTTGGTACGGAACAAAGACACTCGTCCACAAGACTATGACGAAATGTCTGAAAAGTATCGCCCTTCTCATGCAGATGCAACTTATGATGCAAAATATGGCATTCGCAATTGGCAAGGCGGGGGTAGGTCGTCAGCGCGTGAGACAATTGGAAGAGTCGCAGCAGGTGCGATCGCTAAAAAAATTCTCCGCCAAGTTGCCAATGTTGAAGTTATTGCTTACGTCAAGCGCATCAAGGACTTGGAAGGTGTAGTTGATCCAAATACTGTCACCTTAGAACAAGTAGAAAGCAACATCGTTCGCTGTCCCGACGCTGAATGTTGCGATCGCATGATTGAATTAATTGAGCAAGTTGGTAGACTTGGTGATTCGATCGGCGGTGTTGTAGAATGTGTGGCGCGTAATGTTCCGAAAGGTTTAGGCGAACCAGTTTTTGATAAATTGGAAGCTGATATCGCTAAAGGTGTCATGTCTCTTCCAGCTAGCAAAGGCTTTGAAATCGGTTCCGGTTTTGGCGGGACGCTGTTAACGGGAATTGAGCATAACGACGAATATTATATTGATGAAAATGGTGAAATTCGCACAGTAACTAACCGTTCTGGTGGGATTCAGGGGGGAATTTCCAACGGAGAAAATATCATTTTACGAGTTGCCTTTAAGCCGACGGCGACAATTAGAAAAGAGCAAAAGACAGTAACTCGTGAAGGTGAAGAAACCCTATTAGCAGCGAAAGGACGACACGATCCTTGTGTGTTACCGCGTGCAGTTCCAATGGTTGAGGCAATGGTGGCGCTGGTACTCTGTGACCATTTATTACGACATCATGGACAGTGTAGGGTGTTGTAAGGACTACACTAGAACGTACATAAAATATTTATGCTTCGGGGGTGGGTGTCTGACTCGCCCTTTTTTACTAGTATTGCTATAGTAGCGGATAACACATTTAACTACGTGCGATCGCATCTGTTAGCAATATGGGTAAAGAGTCTCAAAATCGCTTAGAACACTTTGCTGCTTTAAAGTCCAAATACCAAGCAACTCAATATCAAGATTCATCACCTGCGAGTCTGCTGTATCTCATACTACGAAAACTTGACTTAGGAATTGAACTCCTTGACTTAGAATCTAATTGGTTGGGAGAGTCTGAGCTTGAGGAAACTTTAGAAGTTATCAAGCAAGAGCAGCAATATAAAGTGCAAGAATTTGGAAATCTCGAATTGGAATTCTCCAAATTAAAGTCTGTTTGGATAAGATTACGAAGTTCTGTAGAGGTGAGAGAGTCCATCCCCATATCAAAAAAGCCTTGTTGGGGAGATACTACTTCATTTTTTGATAGTCCTAATACAGTGGAGACGCGCAAACTTA
>NZ_JAIVFV010000356.1 GCF_020829445.1 Nostoc sp. CHAB 5836 | reverse complement strand
CTACGGTAGTTCTACTTTTTCGATTTCACCGATAATCAGTGACATGGAAAAAGTTTTTGCCAAAAAGCTAGGCTTTGGTCATATCAAGAGAGCCAAGTTCTTAATTTTGGATAAAGTCGAGCTAAGATTTACTTTACAAATACCCTCTTACTCCTTGCAGATATCTACAATGACCGAGGTTTAGCGCATTTTGTCTTGCAAGATACCCAAGCAGCTATGCTCGACTTTAATCTAGCAATTGGTTTCAATGCTAACGATTATCAAGCGTACTTTAACGAGCTTTAGGGGTTTAAGTCCCCTGTCTCTACAGACAGCGCGAATTGAACGCCTAAATCTAAATCCCCGTCACAAAACGTAATTGTGAACTTGTGCCGAGCGAAGTCGAGGTATTGCGAAAAAGCGAACTTGTACTGAGCGTAGTCGAAGTAGCGCAGTCGAACTGCGTAGCCGAAGTATTGCGAATTGGTTATCTAAGTACTTTGAAAACCAAGGAAAGAGAGTTGGTTACCAAAAAACTCTAGATTTATTGAAGAACCTGCGACAACAAATTTCCTTTGCAACGGAAATCGCTCTTTTCTAAGACTGTCATCGCTATGTAAAATATCTACTAAAAAAGAAAAATATACTCGACCGCCTCAACTTTGTAGCAAAATACGTTACAAAATTTAGTTAATAATTACGAATTATTTTAACCATCTTAATTATCCTTGTCTTTTTACTAAAAATATGACATATTTGTTCGGATATCAAAAATGTTGATTTAAGTAAAAAACTACTTTCTCAATTTCATTCTTGATAGAAAAGTTTTCTTCGCAAGAAGAAAAATGTAGGTTCGTTTTTCATAGAGGCATTAGACAAAATGGCGCAAGACTTCAGTCAAGTTCTTTTAAAGAATACAGCAGGCAGTGTAACCATAGATTTGGTTGGTGAAAAGGGCAATGTAGTCGCGGGTGGCAATGGCACTGAGGGTGACGTCGTCCTGCTGAATAAAACAGGTAAAGAGACTGTTCACATCGATGGTGGTAACGGCAATATCACCTTGGGTGGCAATGATTCTGAAGGTGATGTCACTCTGATGAATAGAACAGGTAAAGAGACTGTTCACATTGATGGTGGTAGCGGCAATATCACCTTGGGTGGCAATGATTCTGAAGGTGATGCCACTCTGTTGAATAGAACAGGTAAACAGACTGTTCACATTGATGGTGGTAACGGCAATATCACCTTGGGTGGCAATGATTCTGAAGGTGATGCCACTCTGTTGAATAGAGCAGGTAAACAGACTGTTCACATTGATGGTGGTAGCGGCAATATTACCTTGGGTGGCAATGATTCTGAAGGTGATGCCACTCTGTTGAATAGAGCAGGTAAACAGACTGTTCACATTGATGGTGGTAACGGCAATATCACCTTGGGTGGCAATGGTTCTGAAGGTGATGCCACTCTGCTCGATAAAGCAGGTAAACAGAGTGTTCACATTGATGGTGGTAACGGCAATATCACCTTGGGTGGCGAAGGCCACAATGGGGACATCCGTCTTCTGAACAGTGCTGGTAAAGTCATCGTTCACATTGATGGTGGGACAGGTGACATCCTTGTCGGAGGTGCTTCACTCAAAACAGCCGACTTCGTTTTCGCAGCCAATTATGAGCTGCCAACTCTCAATGATATGCACACATTCATCCGTAAGAATGGTCATCTTCCTGGAATCCAATCAGGCGAAGATATGAAGAATACTGGCGTCAATCTCGCTGGATTTGCGATGAACCTGTTGCAAAAAGTGGAAGAGTTAACCCTCCATCTCATACATCAGGACAACACCATTCGTGAGCAGCAGAAACGCCTCGAACAATTGGAAAATCGGCATTGATAACTTCAAGTATGCATTAGCCTCACACAAAGAGAAAGACACTGAGGTGGTGAGGTAGCGCGGTTTTCTCCCAAGACAAGATGCCCGAAGATCTGTAGGGCGATAGCGAGTCTGCGAAGTCTGGGGGTTTCTCGACTTGAGGAAAGTGTCCGTCGCAAAGATGCAAAAAAATCGTAGTTTAGCTTGACTTTATCCAAAATGATGAACATCGGTTTTCTTTGTGTAGCAAAAACCCTGGCTTTTTGGTAAATACTTTTTCCACGTCACAGATTATCGATGAAGTTAAAAAAGTAAAACTACCATCGCACAAAGGTTTCAGCGATAGGAATGACGTTGCGACAAAAATGGATAAAGTCGAGCTAAGAGGTTCTTTGAAAAGTAGTTAACTGTGATTTTCAGCACCTATTGATCCCCCCGAATCCCCCTTATAAAGGGGGGAACCAGAATTAAAGTCCCCCTTTATAAGGGGGATTTAGGGGGATCAAGATATGTGCAACTTCACATTAAATTGGTATAAAACTTTTTGCTATGGGTATGAAGTAAGGAAGATTTAAACGAATACATTCTCTAGTAATTTCAAAGGCTAAAAATCCAACTACCTCTTCATGATCGCCTGTGGGTTGCGGCATTTCGACTATTACTCCATCATGCAATTCATAATGTTTTCCTGTGTTGTCAGGATATTTGGCAACGAATTCATCGAATGTAACTATAGTACTAGTATTTGATTTTTGAAATATACGTAGGGGAGCCAGTCGTTTGGGCGGGTTTCCCGACTTGAGCGAACTGGCGTTGTGTTAGCGAAGCGTAACGCACCCACCATCTCAAGCTTTTGGTGCGTTACGGCTTACGCCTAACACACCCTACAAATATTTAGATTTTTTC
>NZ_JAIVFV010000355.1 GCF_020829445.1 Nostoc sp. CHAB 5836 | reverse complement strand
TAAGTTGGCGCGAAAAAACCTAAATATGTTATGAAACGTAAATAGGCTTAAAACCCTTGTAAATGACGAAGGACAAATGACAAATGACAGCCTTAGCCAGTTAGCTTTAATTACGCCGACCTACTTAATTGATAAGCGTTTCCGCTTTTCAAGCGTGCCATTCGGTTCAGAACCTAATGTCCCTGCAACGGTCAAAGCCCCCTACCAGTTGGCTCGACTGCTCAAAGTATAATTACTCTACTTAGAATTTAGTAGTAAAAAACACTCACTGATTTTAGACTGGATGATTTTGAAATTGTTTTAAAATGCTGTAATTAAGGCTGAGTAAGGATAAAGCAAATATTTTTTCAAAGAGATTATTTTTTTCGTTTAAGTACTATCTTAAATCTATACATACTGCTAATATCAATTTACGACAGTTATAATACACTCTGCAACACAACTAATTTTTTGAAATTACAGAGGTTTAGACTATGGCTCCAGTATCTGACATTGTTCTGCTACAAGACTTATCAGGGTCATTTGGTGATGACTTACCTAGACTCAGAGAGATCATTGGCCCACTTGTAGATAATTTAAGGAACCCAATTTTAGAACGTATTTTTGGTGGTGACCCTTTCTTTGGTGTTTCCTCTTTTGTAGATAAACCAGTTCTTCCTTTTGGTATTGCTAATGACTATGTTTATCGACGAGACCTCGCTCTGACAAGCGATAGCAATAGTGTTGTTTCAACAGTCAATAGCCCTACCTTTTCTATTAAAGATGGTAATGATCTGGACGAAGCACAACTAGAAGCGCTTCTGCAACTAACTTTCGATCCCGATTACAGATCAGGTTCAACTCGCATTGCTTTAATAGTTACCGATGCCGGTTTTCACGTAGCACCAAATGGTGTAACACTACAGGAAGATTCTAATATTACTCGTATTACTCGACCTAACAATGGAGATAATGTAGTCGATGCTGATGAAGATTATCCGACTATTGCACAACTAAGAGATAGGCTAGTCGCAAGTAAAATTATTCCTGTTTTCATAGTAGAAGAAGATGTTGGTGGACTTGGAGTTACTTACCAGAACCTAGTTGATGACCTTGGACGCGGTTTAGTAGTAAATTTTGAACGCGGTAGTGGAACTATTGCTGATGCTATAAAAGTAGGTGTTGCTGGTGCAAGAGGAATAATAACCGCATTGGGAAATAATCCCGCTAGTCCTAACGATGACTTTGATCTAAGAGGTATAGATGAAAATGGCGATGGAATAGATGATGATCAAGTCGTCTTTACAGGTAGGGGTGACGACATAATTACCGGAGGAGATGGTAATGATTATATTGATGCGGGATCTGGTAATGACAACATTGATAGTGGAAAAGGTGATGACGTTGTAGATGTTGGCGATGGTAATAACATCGTTCGTGGAAACGAGGGTGGTGATTTTATATTCACGATAGATGGTTCATCTGAAACAGCAAGTAATATTTTCTCTGGGGGAGCAGGTAACGATACTCTTATCGGCGGTTCTGGCCCAGAGAATCTCAGTGGGGAGGATGGTAACGATGTCCTAAAAGGGAATCGTGGTAACGATAAGCTCTCAGGTGGAAGAGGTGATGATGATCTTCAAGGAGATGATGGTAACGATGTCCTTATGGGAGACGCAGGTAATGATACTCTCCAGGGAGGTGCTGGTAACGATACTTTCTATGGTGATAGTGGTAATGACATCCTAACAGGAAGCACAGGTTCAGATATTTTTGAATTTGGCACTGGAAGAGCCTTCACCCCAGTTACTTTTGGTGTAGACAAAATTAGTGACTTTTCAGCATCTGAGATGGACAAAATCCGTTTATCAAAAAGAAGTTTTACGGCTCTAGACAACACTACCAATGGTGGATTAATTGCCTCTAACTTTGACGTAGTCACTAGCGATTCTCTAGCCCAAGATAGTAGTGCAGAGATTGTTTATAACTCTAGCAATGGGAACTTGTTCTACAACCAAAATAACGGGGTGGCTGATTTTGGTACGGGAGGATTGTTTGCAACTATTGGGGGTTCTCCTCTTTTAACTGCTTCCGATTTCTTGGTTTTTGCTGTGTAGATTAGAAAATTTTGGCATTCATCTCACGCTTCCTTCGAGTGGGGCGTGAGAGCAATGTCTACTTTAAGGGGCTCTACAAACTAGAAAACTATGCTATTCAAGGTGAGAGCTTACGCCCGACTCAAAATGTGGTTTCCTGATAATGAATTGTTGATAAAGAATATTAACAGGTTTTAGCGATGGCGTACCGCCCGCCGTAGGCGATCGCACTAGCTGCAATCTTCCAACGTGAGTTGAAGCGATCGCCGATATAGCACCCCTTAGCACTCTGCAAAAAGACGGCTCTCTTCCTCCAGGCGCTACGAAACCTCTCCCCAAACAAGAGCGATGCCTCACCAGCGCTTTTAGAACCAGTGATGATGTCAGTAAAAAATCCACCCAAGGCGTTTTTACTGACATCCATCAAATCTTTACCAAGAGTCTTAATCTGACTGCAAACGGTAATGGTTGGTTTCGGATGCACTGTAAAGGGATGGAATCAGTGCGAATTCAAGCATAAGTAGCAATCGGAAGGGAGCAATGCGATTTTGTGAGGTCAGGCAAAAAAAGTGGTAATCGTTTTGAGGCGAGTATATCAACATAAATGAAAAAAAATATAAATGCAAATTTGGATTTAGCCAAATCGTTGAAAGACTTTGAAGCTCAGGTTACTAAACTTTTAGAATTGACAAATGTT
>NZ_JAIVFV010000354.1 GCF_020829445.1 Nostoc sp. CHAB 5836 | reverse complement strand
TACGGTAGTTCTACTTTTTCGATTTCACCGATAATCAGTGACATGGAAAAAGTTTTTGCCAAAAAGCTAGGCTTTGGTCATATCAAGAGAGCCAAGTTCTTAATTTTGGATAAAGTCGAGCTAAGAGTATGGCGTCAGGTTGTATGACAAAATCGTGATTTATACAAGGTTTTTGTTTACAACCCTTTTTTTTACCCAGATTCCACATTTCATATCATGTGCGCATAATTAGTTATGATTCTCACAGACATTGCACCCCACCCCTTAATCCCCTCCCCGCAAGCGGGGAGGGGATTAAGGGGTCTTTCAAGGGTAGGTTTTTTGGAATCTCGAAAATAGTTGAGAATTTTCTCAACTATTGAACGTAGTTTGGTCGTTTCGGGATTTAAGCATCGGCTGAAATAGTCAAAAAATGACCAAATACAAAATACCTACCTTTGTTAAGGATTAAGGGGTGGGGTTCTTGGGGTTTAGTAAGAATCAGCAGGACATCATAGTTATGTGGTTTATTTTTTTGCAACTCCCTTAAGCTCCTCAGGGCGATCGCGCCGCATTTTTGAAACCCCTGCTGGACAATGTTCTTAATGAAAAAATAGCATAAACAATGAAACGCTGAAACCTTTGCTATTAAAGGATTATTAGAGGATGTTTGAAAAGTCTTTTTCGTAACACCAAAGCCTCCCAAACCTAACGCCCCTGCCCCCAACCCTTGCAGGAAATGGGGGTTTCAAAGCCTCTCTGGGCTTGTCTAAGGACAGGCTAACGCCAACGGGGAGAGGAATGGAAGCAGGGTTTCTAATACACTTTACGACTTTTCAAACAACCTCTTATACTTTAGATGCGTTTGCCCTCTTAAGCTCTTTTGTCAATTGTCTTGGTTTAAAATACTCGTGAGCATGATACATATAACTACTAGATTCGTTTTTATCAATGATTCCATTTACTACTAAACCTAAAACGTTGTAATTGGATCTTTCTAATATCTCTTGAGCAGCATTAGCACTATTAGAATCAATTACACCAGGTCGCGCCACTAACAAAACTCCATCAGTCATTTGGCTTAAAGTCAAAGCATCCGCCGCTAAAAGTAGGGGAGGGGCATCAATAATTACAAAGTCATAGTTATATTCAGATGAAAAATTTTCAATTAGTGATACCATCCGTTTTGAGTCAAGCAAAGCAAGTGGGTTGGGAGGCCTAACTCCAGCAGTTAAGACATCAAGGTTATCCATTACTTTAGATACAGCAATGTCAAATTCAACCTGACCTAGAATAACCTCACTCAAGCCAACTGTATTGGTTAATTGCCAGAGATGATGCTGAGAAGGAACTCTCATATCTGCATCAATTAATAAAACTTTACGTCCTAATTGAGCGATCGCTACCGCCAAATTAGCTGAAACTGTAGACTTGCCTTCTTTCGGAACTGCACTAGTTACCACGATACTTTTGAGTACTTTATCCGAACTCAGGAATTTCAGATTTGCTTGAATCATTCGGTACATTTCGCTCGTTAAAGAGTGGGGGGTATCTCTAACAGCAATTTTTTGAGATGTTAATTCTCCATTTGAATAACCGAAGCGAAGCTTTTTAACAGACAAAGGAACAATTCCCAGCAAAGTATATCTGAATACATCTCTAACTTCCTTAAGTGTTTTTAGAGACCGATCTCTTAGAGCTAGGAAGAGTACAGCTGTGGTGGCAAAAAATAAACCAAACATCACTCCTAGTACCAAAACAATTATTTTTTTGCCTCTTACTGGATCTTTGGGCACTGAAGCCTGAGCAATAATCCGAGAATTAGGTGTATTTGTATTCTCAACTAACTGTAATTCTTGAACCTTTTTCAATAGAGTTTGATAGGTCGATTCTGCAACTTCAACTTTTCGTTCTAACTCCCGCTCATTTTGTGCCAGCTGGGGTAGAAGTTTCACGCGCTGTTCATAGCTAGAACGGGAATTATATAAAGAGGAAAGTCTTTTAGTTAAGCCAAAGCGCTGTATTTCTGACTGGAGAAAATTTTGTATCAGGTTTTGTCTGAGTTCTCCAATCTGCAATAGGCTTTGAGAAACTTGGGTTTGATTGCCAATAGTCTGACCAACTTGTTGTTGCAGGAGAGATTTTAAACTAGCTTTTTTTGCTTCTAGATTAATAATTACGGGGTTATCATCTAAAAAACGGCTGCGCTCAATCGCTAATTGCCGCTCCGTCTCTTGAAGTTGTGTCAGAACTCCCTGTACAGCAGGTGACTGGCTGAGGGCACTCACGGCGATCGCTTCCTGAGAATTTAGCTCTACTTTCTGACGCAGTTGAATAGTTTGGGCGTTTACCTCATCCAGTTGAGCCTTGACACTATTCATTTCATTGTCTAGATTTCCAATAGTCGCAACGGCTGACCTTGTTTCTTCTGATAAATCTGCAATCTGATGCTTTTGTTTAAATATACGTAGCGCTACTTCCGCATTATTAACAGCCGCTTGAGTTTTAGGAAGCTGCTTGGCCATAAATTGACGAGTTGCTGCTGCCTCAGAGCGATTTGTCAAAATATCATTTTCTAAATAAAGATTCATTATTGTGTTGACTACTGCCGCTGATTCTTCCGGATCACGGCTGGCATGGCTAATTCGCAATACATCTGTGGCGCTAACAATTTTTAGCACCACAGATTTTCTGAGCTTTTCTACTTCTAAAGGTTTACCTTCATCGTCTTTTAATTGCAGTTTGTCTATTGCTCGCTGCAATAAACTAGGGGAAGTAATAACTTCTATCTGAGTATTTATAGG
>NZ_JAIVFV010000353.1 GCF_020829445.1 Nostoc sp. CHAB 5836 | reverse complement strand
CCTGCTCAGATTAGCTTTAAGCAGGAACCCTTGGGATTTCGGCGACAGGGCATCTCACCCTGTTTATCGCTACTCATGTCAGCATTCGCACTTCCGATACCTCCACGGTCGGTTACCCTCCCGCTTCATCGGCCTACGGAACGCTCCGCTACCGCGTGTATTACTACACACCCTAAGCTTCGGTACGTATCTTGAGCCCCGTTACATTTTCGCCGCAGGAACCCTTATTTAGACCAGTGAGCTGTTACGCTTTCTTTAAATGATGGCTGCTTCTAAGCCAACATCCTGGTTGTTTTGGGATTCCCACATGCTTTACCACTTAGATACGATTTGGGGACCTTAGCTGTAGGTCAGGGCTGTTTCCCTTTTGACGACGGACCTTAGCACCCGCCGTCTGTCTGCCGGATATTTCTCTTGGGTATTCGGAGTTTGGTTAGAATTGGTAGATCTCGCGACCCCCGCATCCATCCAGTGCTCTACCCCCCAAGGAATTCATCCGACGCTCTACCTCAATAGATTTCGCGGAGAACCAGCTATTTCCCGGTTTGATTGGCCTTTCACCCCTAACCACAACTCATCCGACAATTTTTCAACATTGAACGGTTCGGCCCTCCAGTGGGTGTTACCCCACCTTCAGCCTGGTCATGGCTAGATCACCGGGTTTCGGGTCTAATGCATCAAACTCATTCGCCCTATTCAGACTCGCTTTCGCTGCGCCTACACCTAACGGCTTAAGCTTGCTTGATACACTAAGTCACTGACCCATTATGCAAGAGGTACGCTGTCACCCCTCAAGGGGGCTCCAACTGCTTGTAGGCATTCGGTTTCAGGTACTGTTTCACTCCCCTCATCGGGGTGCTTTTCACCTTTCCCTCACGGTACTAGTTCACTATCGGTCATGCAGGAGTACTTAGGCTTAGAGGGTGGTCCCCCTACGTTCAGACAGGGTTTCACGTGCCCCGCCCTACTCAAGTCCTGATACATCACTTTCGCATACGGGACTGTCACCCGCTATGGTCAGCCTTTCCAGACTGTTCTGCTAGTTGAATATCAGGCACTGGCCTGGTCCGCGTTCGCTCGCCACTACTAACGGAGTCTCTGTTGATGTCCTTTCCTCCGGGTACTGAGATGTTTCAGTTCCCCGGGTTCGCTTCACCAATCCTATGTATTCAGATCGGTGATACCCTCCCCATTTAACCGGGACCCCGGTTTGCACCGGGGCAAGGATTAAATGGTGAGGGTGGGTTCCCCCATTCGGAAATCGTCGGGTCAAAGCTTGCTCACAGCTCACCGACGCTTATCGCAGCGTGCCACGTCCTTCATCGCCTCTGCATGCCAAGGCATCCACCAAATGCCCTTACCTCACGCTTGAGAGTCCACACCACCAACGACCATCCTGAAAGTTCGCAAGGAACCTCAGTCTGTGTCGCCATGATGCGGATGATTTCTTTCTCAGCCTTGTTAATGCGCCGACCCGATCTTTGCTGGCCAAAGCCAGCCAGAATCGCGCCGTCGCGGCATCGATTGAAAAACCCATTCACAATGTCAAAGTGCTGCGCAGATGCCGTGGCATCTGCAAATCCCGCTGCAAGCAGCAGAAACTGTTTGTCTTCATATCTGGAACGATGGTTAGAATTACGACCACTCCCGCGCTTGCGCTTGGGAATTCTTCGGGCGTCCATCCCCCGGATGGCCGCTGTTAACCGAAGAATTGGTGGAGCCTATCGGGATCGAACCCCCGCGCTGCCACGCAGCGCCACATAGAAGTTCATCGGTTCGCAAGAGCCAATGTTGCGACTGGTGGAGCCTATCGGGATCGAACCGATGACCCCCTGCTTGCAAAGCAGGTGCTCTCCCAGCTGAGCTAAGGCCCCCAACCAAGTCGCAAAGTGCGGAAAAATGGTGGGCCGAGTAGGAGTTGAACCTACGACCTCACGCTTATCAGGCGTGCGCTCTAACCACCTGAGCTACCGGCCCCCGCTTTCACATCCGAACTGGCAAAAGCCGTGTTCGGGCGCGAAGGGCCAGCTCGGGTGCACAGCCCGCGGGGGTAACCCCCTAGGGTGTGTTCCAGAATGAAGGGACATGAGGACGGCGGCAATGTTCTTTGGAGCGGACGAAGCTCTTTCCCGTGTCGAGCACGGGACGCTTTCGGCCAAATCCTTAGAAAGGAGGTGATCCAGCCGCAGGTTCCCCTACGGCTACCTTGTTACGACTTCACCCCAGTCGCTGATCCCACCGTGGTCAGCTTCCTCCCTTGCGGGTTAGAGCACTGCCTTCGGGTGAAACCAACTCCCATGGTGTGACGGGCGGTGTGTACAAGGCCTGGGAACGTATTCACCGCGGCATGCTGATCCGCGATTACTAGCGATTCCGCCTTCATGCTCTCGAGTTGCAGAGAACAATCCGAACTGAGACGGCTTTTGGAGATTAGCATACGGTTGCCCGTTAGCTGCCCACTGTCACCGCCATTGTAGCACGTGTGTAGCCCAGCGCGTAAGGGCCATGAGGACTTGACGTCATCCCCACCTTCCTCCGGCTTATCACCGGCAGTTTCTCTAGAGTGCCCAACTGAATGCTGGCAACTAGGGATGAGGGTTGCGCTCGTTGCGGGACTTAACCCAACATCTCACGACACGAGCTGACGACAGCCATGCAGCACCTGTGTGTGACCCAGCCGAACTGAAGGAATCCATCTCTGGAAACCATAGCCACCATGTCAAACGCTGGTAAGGTTCTGCGCGTTGCTTCGAATTAAACCACATGCTCCACCGCTTGTGCAGGCCCCCGTCAATTCCTTTGAGTTTTAATCTTGCGACCGTACTCCCCAGGCGGATAAC
>NZ_JAIVFV010000352.1 GCF_020829445.1 Nostoc sp. CHAB 5836 | reverse complement strand
AATATACATAAAACCAGTAAAATAACTTAAATATGAAGATGCACGAGCATAATCTGCAACTACAACAATCACAAAAACTTAGTAATTACACTATGTGACACCCCAGGGTGCGGAACGTGGGTTTGAATCTTACTCCCCAACGCTAGAAGGGAAGGGGCTGGGGGTTAGGTCTGTATTCCATGCAATTGAGATCCGCTATAAGTTAACGTTTTTAGGACTTTTGAAGATCCCCCCAAGACCCCGATAAATTGGCTTGCTCATAACCCTCTTTTACCCCCTTTTTAAGGGGGTCGCCGCAGGCGGGGGGATCTTAACCGAACCGTATTGTAAGCGATCGCACCAAAGAACTAAAACCTATTGAAAAGTTCTTTGGTGCAATCGCGTCTTGTTTTTAGCTTGTTTACCCTGGAGAATTTTATCTAAACAAAGGTAAAGGCACTACTAGAGATATTGACATCGAGCGATACATTTTGCAAAACGCCAATCACTTCACCTCTGGGTATTACTCCAGGATCGTAAATTAGTGCAGCATCAGTCGTGCCTGTAGCAGAAGTAAAGAAGTCTAAGCTATAGAAATCCCTTGAGCCTTTGAGTTCAATAAAATCTTGATTGAAGTCAAAATCAGTAATTAGGGCATAGTCAGACTCACCTGTAGTCCAAGACTTACCATCATCGTAGTAGACAAAACTACTATCCCCAAGGACGAAGGTATCGCTACCGGATGAACCAGTTAAAGTGTCAACTTCACCAGTACCAAATCCCACTACATTGTCCACTCCAATCAGGCGATCGCTACCTTCACCGCCATCAAGAGAATCGTTCCCCAATCCAGCAATGAGAGTGTCTGCTCCTGTTTCACCACTGATAATGTCATTGCCATTGCGGCCAAAGATGCGATCGCTACCTTCACCACCAGAAATGGAGTCGATGCCTTCGCCACCATCAATAATGTCGTTGCCATTCCCACCACTGATGGTGTCATTGCCATTGCGGCCAAAAATGCGATCGCTACCTTCACCACCAGAAATGGAGTCGATGCCTTCGCCACTATCAATGATGTCATTGTCATCTCCACCATCAATGTTGTCATTGCCAACATCACCAAAAATCAAATCTTCACCAGTTCCTCCTTCCACTGTATCCTGACCATTGCCGCCAGTAATTTGGTCATCACCACTGCCACCGAAGATTTGATTGTTACCGCCAAGTCCTTCCAGGACATCATTGCCACCTAAACCGAAAATGATTTCACGGCCGTTAGAAGCTGTCAACACATCGTCATTTTCACTCCCTGTCAAACTGAGTGAAAGAGGAACATCAAAATTAACTATCTGATTTAGTTCTTCTGAACTTAACCCTGCCAATGCATTTAACCCCAGCGATTCTAGGTCTGCTGCTTTTGCCAGTGCTGTAGCTTGGTCAGAATTCTGAGCAGCAAAATGCATAACAATCTGGGTTTCACCAGGAGCTAAAGTGAGATTGTATGCAAAGTTAACGTTATTAGAAAAGGGTGAAAAGAATAATGCTGCATCAGGTCTAAGACTTCCATCTTCCCCTGCTATTACCTGCACTAGCGTAGGGTCGTCTGTACCATCAACATCATCAGTAACTAGCCAATCAACATCATCAGTAACTAGCCAGTTATCGTCTGTGTTAAAGATATTATCACCACTAGAAGTGCTAACTAAGTCTATACCAGTGCTAGCTGGAGTATCGCCTGTACCAGCAAAATAATCATCGGAACCGAGATAGCTATTGAGGCTAACTGTGTAATTGACCGTTTCAGAACTAGTATTTGTGACAATTTCGATAAATCTAGCCCAAGACTGGTTTTCTGGCACATATATTTTTCGCTGCACTTGCACTTGACCAATCAAATCTGGCCTGATAACTACTTCTCTTCCGTTATCCTCAGTTTGAGCAGTATTCAACGAAGGGAAGTCATTTAAATCGAGTCCACCATCATATGCATCATCAGTGCCATCTAAAATCCTCCCATCTTTTTGGATATCCCAACGAAATCCAGAAGAGTCGAATAAAACAGTAGGTAAAGAAATCTCTGACATATTTTGCTCCTTGTTTTTGTTCAGAAAATTTTCTGTATCGTGGACAAGTGGTACACTCGATTAGAGGATGTTTGAAAAGTTTAATTTATTACTAGCCTTGGCGACTGGAAGTCGCGGCTACACAAACAAAACCCACACTTCGACAACCTCAGTGACCGCCTCCGTGGGTTAAAAACCTTTAATTTTTCTTAGTCCACGGAGGTGGACTTCGTTTGTGTAGTAGCGAATTCTATTCGCCCAATACTTTTCGGTACTTAACAGTGTGTCACTACTACTGCGAACAAACCGTTGTATCAACCTAATTAGACTAGATTTAACCTGAATCAATCTAGGTCAATTTCAGATCATTATCTAACTGGACTAAATCTGAGATTGACAAAAATCCGGTAATGTGAATTAGCAAAATAACTAGGGTAGTTGTGGCATCTCGTGGTAGTGTTGGGATGTTTGGTGTTGTGCGAAAATTAGCTCCCTTGAACACTATTTTGCTGCTAGTCAGCAAAACGCCCAAAAGATATCACCACGCTTTATGAGCAAACGTGGTGAATTTGGGAGCCTGTGTAAACAGAATATTAAAGCTGTGAAGTCTTAGAGGTTGCTTGAAAAGTCCTCTTCTCGGTAGCAAAACGTTCTAGATTCCCCTAAATCCCCCGATAAATTGGGGGACTTTGATTCTTCCCCCTTTTTATAGCGGTTCTCAATTGCATGGAATACAGACCTAACCCCCAGCCCCTTCCCTTCTAGCGTTGGGGAGTAAGATTCAAAGCCTCTCTCCTCTTAGGAGAGAGGTTTGGAGAGAGGTCAAAACTGT
>NZ_JAIVFV010000351.1 GCF_020829445.1 Nostoc sp. CHAB 5836 | reverse complement strand
GTTTTTGGGGTTCATTAATAAATAAAACTTATCATAGAGCTAAGGCAATCAGCTTTTTTATATTCCCCAAAAAACGGTATCGTACACTACTATTTTTTAGCGATCGCAAAAGTTTTCGGTCTACTGACGTTACACCTATCGGCGGCGGTGATGCTACCAACGGATATTGCTTCGCAAAGAATGGCGCTCACGCAGCTCAATGCCAACGCCCTCGGAGGTGAAAGGCAGCCACGGCATGAATTTGGAGAATTGGGTAATGCTACCCACGCCAATTGCCAGCGACTGGAAAAGCGGCAGCCCCTACCAGTTACACAAACAGCGTCCGCCCAATCTCAAGGATGTAGCCGCAGGATTGGATATAGCGACTTCTCGCGCCTTCAATCCTCATTTAGTAGAGGCGATGATGGGTTTCCCGCTCTTCTGGACAGATGTTTGCTTACACACACAGAGATTGATAGCTGGCTCACCGCAGCCACAATCCCCACTTTCAATCGGCTCAGTCGTGGCGAGATTGCAGCACTTCCGCTCTATTGCCAAGAAGAATATCGCCCAGGACTTACGCAACTGGCACAAATAGCGGGCAGGGCGCAGCCCTGCCACGGGACAATTTAAATCAAACCAAGCACATCGGAATACTTGGGCGTTTTAGTTGCTGAATTAAATAATTAGACAGCAAATTATGCTTGATTTGATAAATAGTTTGACCAGTGGTATAGGCTAAGTGCTTGCATCACAAGTACCACTGCTTAGGAGTTGGGCGATCGCATTTAACGCCTCTCGCATCGTCCGTCTTGAACCCTCCCCAAGACTGTTGAGGTAAACTTCAGCCGGGTGCATAAGCGGTACTGGTTCAGTTAACGCCAGCGATTCAGGATTAAAATTGTTAGCGATCGCGCGGGTGTTCACGGGCAGTTGAAAGAGTACTTTAAACTAGATCCTCTCTCAAAAGTGGCTTTTTACACAACTTTCAAGCCCCCCAGATTGCGAGAAGCACATTTCTCTACACTCATTTGGTGTGTAAAGCTTGCTACGGCTAACAGTTTCTTGGTCGAATGGCTGCTTGCTTGAACGCAATTTCAACTTTTCTCAAACATCACCCAACCCGTCTACCCACTCTCCTAACCGCCATTTCTCGCCAATTGCCCCAGACGCTTCAACACACTCAAAACCGTATATAATTCATTTCCCGGATTGAAAATGTAGAACAAGCGAGACAATACATATTTTGGTGTTTCTTGTTTTATCGGAGGCAGGAGTTAGGAGGCAGGAGGCAGGAGGAAAACTGACCCCTAACTCCTGCTGTGACCAGAGGGAACAGGGGTTTAAGACCCCCACTGAACTCTCGTTCAGTGGCTCTTTTTCAGTTGGGGTCGAATCCCCAACTGAAAAACTCCTTCTGCCTCCTGCCTCCTGCCTCCTGCCTCCTTCAACAATTTAACAAAAATAAAACTACTGCCATTGGAGATTAGTCCGTATACCGGTTTATCTGAGTTAGAGACTGCCAGCATATAAGCTAGCAGATGTGGTTTGCCCACCTCTACGGAAAAAGCTGCTTGTTTAGACTCTATAACTACTACTACTAGCTGTTCAAACAAAACTAAGATATCAATCTGCCCTTTGACCCTTACGCCTTCATCTTCAGCCGAAACTTCTACAGATTTTTCAGATTTGACATGAAACGGGGATAGATAAAAGTCTGCTAAATCCAACAAAGGAGACAGCACCACCATCTTGACGGTGTTTTCCAGCAGGGGAGGGTACTTGAGCAAATTGGCATAACTTGCCTTAACTCGGTCGAGCTGTTGTTTTTGGGAGTTGGTAATTTCTGGTAAGTTATCTTGCCACTCTCTAAAAAATTGCTCATCCTCAACTAATTCGAGTCCAAATCTGGTCTCTAAATCAAGTAGGGTAATTTCTTTAGCCTGTATTGTTTGAACCATAATCCAGAAATATTTTTGGTAATTGATAATGAAAGTAAAGAAGAAAGAGTGGGTTTATGGCTGCAAATATTTGGCTTTCATAGTCTTGAGTGTTTTCTCTTGCCCTGCCATCAGTGTAATATCTGGAGATTTTTATATTCGTCTTTGCCTCCCAAACTTTTGGGGATTTTGTGGTCAATCTCCAGTACATCTTCTTCTCGAAAGTACATTCCGCAGTGGGTGCATTTCCCTGACTGTGACTTTAGGAGCGTTGCCACTCGATAAGTCGTTTCGGGGTGTTTCCCCATTCTTGAACTCCAGTAAATTAGGTTGCCATCGTAGGGACTGGCATCGCCTTTGACTTTCACATGACGGATAATCTTTGTTTCCGTATGTGACCGTAACCGCATCGGGTTTTTACCCTCCTGTCTGGTTGCGAATGCCCAATTATCACCGCCTATAGTTTGCCAATATTTCTTTGACACCCATCCCCCAGATTTCTTGGGGTGGCGGTGTTGCGCCCAAGCCTTTAGCTTTGGATACATGAGATTATCTAAGTCAGCAAAGATAACCTTACTTACCACTGTTGAAGTCATCGGCGTATCGAACTAAAGTTAGGCTTTTACATTTTTCTTGCCAGCTTACTTGCCATTTACCTGTTGAATTTTTCATATCTAAGGTTTTGGCAAATTTCTTAATTCGTTCTTCCATCCCGTGGAGAGCAATATTTGCCAGTAATGGAGAAATGACTCCACCCTGCGGCGTTCCCTCAGATGTTGGAAACAACTGCTTACCGTCCATCACCCCCGCTTTTAACCATGACCGAACTTGTCGGCGGATGTTGACACTCCCCGCCCTAAAGGGAACGGGGATTCTTAATTAAACAATTGTAAAGACAACTGTTCAAATAATATCCGCTTTTCAGGTATTACCTTAGATGTACGGTTCTTGCCCTGATCCTGTTTGC
>NZ_JAIVFV010000350.1 GCF_020829445.1 Nostoc sp. CHAB 5836 | reverse complement strand
AGTAAATGAATGCTCAATCAACTCTCAGGTGCGGTGACGCGTAAGGTCACCGCCACTTTGTTGTACGCGATCGCATAAATTGAGGGGTGACAAGCACGCATCAGTCGATAACCCGCAACTTGGGTTAATAGAAACAGCCAATCAGGTGGGAATTTCGCCAGTATCCTGTTATGAAGTAGCTTTCGCCCAACAAAGAGGACGTTTATTCTTACCTTGTCCTTTAGAACAATGGTTTCAAGAAGCCTTATCGCCTTCAGGAATATCGCTTTTACCCTTGACTCCTGCGATCGCCTCTTGTGCTGTTAATTTATCACCCATTCATCGAGATCCTTTTGACAGAATTATTATCGCCACAGCCATTGAATATCAAGCCAGATTAGCCAGCATTGATGGGTTTTTCTGTCAATATCCAGAACTGGCAACTTTGTTAATGATGTAGAATGCGTAAGTAGAGGGACGCAAATAAAGCTAACTGGCTAAAGCTGTCATTTGTCATTTGTCATTTGTCCTTCTTCATTTATAAGGGTTTAAGGCATATTTACGTTTCGTAATATAGCTTGGTTTATTCTTGCCGACTTACTTAGTGCGATCTCTAAGATATCCGCAAAGTGCGATCGCCTGATATTTTAAGTCCGTTGGTGTGAAAAAAACCAAGTATGTTACGAAACGTAAATAAGCTTCAAACCCTTACTAATGACCAATGACCAATGACCAATGACAAACTTTAATATTAAAAAGTTTGTTTTTTATTACGAAAACAAACTTTTTTGTATAATGAATAACTTTTTTCTTGTAAACTATGGCACTAATATCAAAATTTAAAGATTGATATTGTCAGCTTTCTGTAAGTTAGCTGAATCATCAAAAGGAAAATTCATAAAAAATGAGAAGACAATTTAACCGACGCAAGTTTTTAATCTACGGTTCTTTAACTTTCGGAAGCAGCTTTTTTTTGAAAGCTTGCGCGAATAATTCCCCAATCGCTACAGAGACTCCAGCAGTGCTTCCTACTGCTTCCCCAGCTGCGGCTACTGCTGGTACTACAATCAAAGTAGGTATTTTGCACTCTCTGAGTGGTACGATGGCGATTAGTGAAAAAAGCGTTGTCGATGCTGAAAAATTAGCCATCAAAGAAATTAACGCAGCTGGCGGTGTCTTAGGTAAACAAATTGAAGCAGTTACCGAAGATGGTGCTTCTAACTGGGATACTTTTAGAGAAAAGGCAACCAAGCTAATTGATCAAGATAAAGTCACTGTAGTTTTTGGTTGTTGGACTTCTGCTAGCCGCAAGAATGTTAAGCCAGTATTTGAGAGCAAAAATCATCTGCTCTGGTATCCTGTGCAATATGAAGGTCAAGAGTGTTCTAAAAATATTTTTTACACTGGCGCTGCACCAAATCAACAAATTGAACCATCTGTTGATTGGCTGTTAAAAAATAAAGGTAAAGAATTCTTCTTAGTTGGCTCTGACTACGTTTTTCCCCGCACTGCTAATACCATCATTAAAGCTCAATTAGAAGCTTTAGGTGGAAAAACAGTTGGCGAAGATTATTTACCTCTTGGTAACACAGAAGTTACACCAATTATCACTAAAATTAAGCAAAATTTGCCCAATGGTGGCGTGATTTATAACACCCTAAATGGTGATAGCAACGTTGCTTTCTTCAAACAATTGAAAGGGGCTGGATTGACACCAGAAAAGTATCCTTCTATGTCTGTAAGTATTGCTGAGGAAGAAGTCAAAGCAATTGGTGTAGAGTATCTCAAAGGTCACTATGCAGCTTGGAACTATTTCCAAACAGTAGACACACCTGCCAATAAAAAGTTTGTTGCAGCTTTCAAGAAAGAGTATGGTGAAAGTCGGGTAACAAATGACCCAATGGAAGCAGCATACATTGCAGTTTATTTATGGAAGCAAGCAGTAGAAAAAGCTGGGACTACAGACATAGCCAAAGTGACTGCTGCGGCTTATGGTCAAACTCTAGATGCACCTGAAGGTAAAGTAACAATGGATGCCAATCATCACATATCTAAAGTTGTACGGATTGGTCAAGTTAAGCAAGATGGATTGTTTGATATTGTCTATGCTACTCCGACAGCAGTTGAGCCAGTTCCTTGGAATCAATTTGTAAAAGAAACGAAGGGATTTGCTTGTGATTGGAGTGACCCTGCTAAGGGTGGTAAGTACAAAAAAGTGTAAATATAGCGGTTATCAATTGCATGGAATACACACCTAACCCCCAGCCCCAACCTTTGTAGCGTTGGGGAGTAAGACTCAAAGCTTCTCTCCTTTTAGGAGAGAGGTCAGAGTGTATTGCATCCAAACGAAAAGTGCTATAATTCGTGATTCATAATACCTCGACTTACCTCGGCACAAGTTCGGAATTCGTAATTAATTAACGATTGAAATAAGTAGGGTGTGTTACGGCTTTAGCCTAACGCACCATCTTAGTACAGATGCAGCATAAAATCGTGGCGAATTGAGGGTTTAAATTTAAACGCAAAGGGGCGCAAAGGGAAGCGCAAAGGAACGCAAAGAGAATTCGCTAGGAATTAATGTGCGCCGAACACGCCCTACGGTAATTCTAAAAATGAGAAGCTGATATTATATAAGGGAAAAAAGTGTTAACAGGTTTCTTAGAAGCTGTATTTAATGGTATTAGTATTGGCGCTGTATTATTAATTGCCGCGTTGGGACTAGCCATTATATTTGGATTGATGGGTGTCATCAATATGGCACATGGTGAATTGATGATGTTCGGTGCTTATACAACATTTGTTGTGCA
This sequence comes from Nostoc sp. CHAB 5836, assembly GCF_020829445.1. Classification (GTDB taxonomy): domain Bacteria; phylum Cyanobacteriota; class Cyanobacteriia; order Cyanobacteriales; family Nostocaceae; genus Nostoc. The sequence goes on along the minus strand of NZ_JAIVFV010000350.1, from coordinate 134 downwards.
AAATGCTTGTAAGCAATTGGGTGGAGTGTGGTTTGAAGTCTATATATTTTTGGCTTTGATTATTGCTTTTATATTCACGGCTGCTGTGGGATGATTGTTAGAAAGACGCGTAATTCGTTATCTCTATGTAGGAC
>NZ_JAIVFV010000349.1 GCF_020829445.1 Nostoc sp. CHAB 5836 | reverse complement strand
GATTGAGGGCAGTGTTGATCGATTTGATGGCTGGGGTTGAGATTAAAGGCGACGAGGCGATGATTCAGGCTTTGGCTGACAACTCCTTACGCAACGCATCTCACGTTAAGGGGATCCTCAATCTGACCATCCCGCTATCGGAGTCTCCGATGTGGATTTTGGGACAGTATCTGGAGCAACTGGGTTTATCTACTGAGTCTCGCCGACCACTCGAAGATGGTCAACGGGTTCGGTATTATCGGCTCAGTACGGAGGATGTCGAGTTTGCTCAGAAGGTGCTGGATTATCGGCTTCGTCACAGGGAAGAGAGGGAAAGGAAACGCCAGCAGGAACAAGAACTCCAGGCGGCTCATGCAGCTAGAATGCAAGCTCAGTACGGGATTAACCCGCCGTCCACACCCCCCCTTAATAAAGATGGAAGTAATAATCGGGGGGGGTGTGGACACAGAGGTATCACTCAGTGATTCTTGGTGGGAGCGGGTTAAATATTATGCTCGGCTGGCAATTGAGCGGGTGGAGTTAGGGGTTGACAAGGTTAAAGAATTACTCAGTACACTAACGATTGATGAGCGTTGTGGGGTGATGCTGGAGTTTGAAGACGCAAGCCCTGATAAATTTGCCCAACTGGTGGCAGATGCGCCACAGTGGACTGAATGGATGGGGTGAGAAAGTCGGGCTTACTATTAACCACTTTCGTTGTTAGGTTAAAAATACTACTTGGTTTCACGGGAATCGCACCGTACTGGTTGGCGAGACCAGAAGTGTTGCCTCATAGGTGAGGCGTTTTGTCACGGATACTTAAATAATCTCTATTGCCTTTTGATAAGGAAGAATATTTCAATTTTTTTGACCCACTAGGTGCGAGATTTTAAACCAATATTCATCACCCATTCCTACAGAATTACCTTTCCTGTATTCTGACCACTTTTTTAATTCAAAATTCAAAATTCAAAATTCAAAATTTCAGAAATAATTTTGAATTGATTTGACTTGAGGCATGGGGTATTCTGACTCCTTCTCAAAGAAAATTCTTGCTAATCAGTATTTTACATAAATTTTACAAAAACTACTGATATAATATTTTTTCGTAGGAAGTTTTTATCATTGTATAGCAACTATCTCAGCATTTTTAGCTTCCAAAAATGTAGCCAGCAATATTTTATACCTATAATTTGTTGATTAGTTAATCCTACGAGGGAAATACATTGAATCTCCAGGTAGCCTTCTAGCAGCTACTTCCTCTCGGTTGTACTCTAGAATTTCTTCTAATCGCTCCCCGAACTTTTGGTTGTATTCTTCTTCCGTCCGTTTAAATAAAAATGCTGTATCTGCTCGTCTTTCAATAGATTCCATTAGAGATGCTTGAATCAGAGCTTGTGCTATCTCATTACCTTTGACAGCACGATAAAGCCAATAGGATGTAGCTAGTTCTATTGGTATGGGCTTTACATGCCCTCCATATCCCTCTACAGCTATCATCGGTTCTTGTAACGATGCTCTATTCTTATAGGGCAGTGCTTGTGCTGATTGACCCTCTAGAAAACGCAACAAGTCATTGCTGGGTCTTTTGATAGCATCCGTGACTGATTCGATGTATAGTTTATAGCTGCCATCTGGCATTTGATAAACATCAAGTGGAATTTTCCCCAAATAAATTGTTGCCTTCACAGCTTTTTGGGTTTCGCTATGCGCTGTCATGTAGATATATGTTGTCAAAAGTACTTCTACTATTTTGCCCAAAAATCAGCTTTTTGTATCAATAAACGCTAATTTTATTCCTTTGCATTACAAAAATACTATAATTTTCAAAAGTAATTTTGCACATATATGGTGAAGGCATTGTAAGGTGGGATGACTGTTCATGTCATCAACTTTGTATTACGGGAGCAACAACCAAGGACAGCGATCGCCTTTTGTAGTTAGGGAAAGTTGCTCTAAGTTAAGCTATGCAAGGATTATTTAGAAAATCAAGAAGAGGCAGAAGAATGGGAATCAAATTAAGCCAACAGCAACTTGAATTTTTGATAATTGTAGATATGCAGGATGATTGGCATCCAGCCTACTTTCTTGAAAAAGTTACAGAGTATTATACAAATATTAACGAAAAGCCTTTCAACAGACCGGAATTTGAAAACATGATGCGAGAGTTAAAAGCGCTCACAACAGAAAGAGTCGCTAACCTTCAAAAAGCACTGTGCGCTTTTGGAAATATCTGATTTTGAAGTAGAGAGAAAATGCGTAAATTTGGCTAGTTTGGTAGCTTATTCTGGGTGAAGAAAGAGAATAATTAAAGTTATAGCAGCGTAACATAGAAAATTCACCTCCCAAGAAACAAACCATGCCCAAGACCTGGAACATAAAGACAGACAACTATTTTCAACCCAATCCCAACTGCATCATCGCCACCGCCCATGTAGACAGCTTCCCCACAGACCTCCCCCTAGAACCCAACATCCGGGAACCGAACCGTAAAACCGCCACCTACAGACAAATCTTCGACTCCCTGACGACGCAGCAAGAAAAATTCTTCTCCCGTCACAGTGGAATAACCCTGTGTGCAAACTCCTGCAAACTCAACAAAACTTTACTCGAACTACAAATTTTAGAAGCCTCAGAGGGGGGAAGTGATGGGATTATCAACGGCGGTCACACAATTTTAGCAATTGAGCAAGCGAAAAAATACAAGTACGACCTAAGCCTTGCCAGAGTCCAAGTTAAGATTCACATCGGACTCTCAAAAGACGAGGCCCTAGACATCGCCCTGGCTTCCAATACCACAACCCCAGTAGATTCCCGCTCCAAAATCAACGCCAGGGGTGATTACAAATTCATCAAGGAGGATTTAGCCGACTTAGAAGCCAAAGAAAACACAAAATTCCGCATTGCCTATTACCAGAATCAAAGCGGCGCTCCCAGAAACG
>NZ_JAIVFV010000034.1 GCF_020829445.1 Nostoc sp. CHAB 5836 | reverse complement strand
TAAGTTTGCGCGTCTCCACTGTATTAGGACTATCAAAAAATGAAGTAGTATCTCCCCAACAAGGCTTTTTTGATATGGGGATGGACTCTCTCACCTCTACAGAACTTCGTAATCTTATCCAAACAGATTTTAATTGTTCTTTACCCACAACAATTACCTTTCGTTTCCCCAATGTCGAAACGTTAGCAGATTATCTCCTGGGAGAAGTTTTAAATATCTCTGACGTGCATCAACTTAACACCCAATTTAAAGCCTCTCTCCCTGTGGGGGAGAGGTTTGGAGAGGGGTTATTCGGGAAACTATCAGAAAAACCACAACCAGAAGAAGATCCAATTGTCATTGTCGGGATGGCTTGCAGATTTCCTGGTGGTGCAGATGATCTCAAATCATTCTGGCAACTTTTAGAGCAGGGTAAAGATGCGGTGAGAGAAATTCCCGGCGATCGCTGGGATATAAAAGCGTGGTATCATCCCGATCCAGATGCACCAGGAAAAATATATTCTCCTTACGGCGCATTTTTAGAAAAAATAGATCAATTTGATGCCGAATTTTTCAGCATTCTCCCCCGCGAAGCTGTCGCTATAGATCCGCAACAGCGCCTACTATTAGAAACAACTTGGCAAGCTTTAGAATCTGCCGGTCAAAATCCCCAACAGTTACGCAACAGTCAAACTGGCGTTTTTGTGGGGGCAATGACTCAAGACTATGCACAATTGAGTTATGCTCCAGAAGCAATCAACGCCTATACTGGTTCTGGAACTTCTGTTAGTGTAGCCGCCGGTCGTCTTTCTTATGTACTAGGCTTGCAAGGGCCATCAATGACAGTTGATACTGCTTGTTCTTCTTCATTAGTCGCAGTACATTTGGCTTGTAATGCCTTGCGTAATGGTGAGTGTGACGTTGCCTTAGCGGGTGGTGTCAACGTAATTTTAACCCCGATAATTTCCTTAATTGAAAGTCGCGCCCAGATGCTTGCACCTGATGGACGTTGCAAGACTTTTGATGCAAGTGCCAATGGCATGGTGCGGGGCGAAGGTTGTGGGATGATTGTTCTCAAGCGGTTGAGTCAAGCAGTTAAAAATGGCGATCGCATTTTAGCTAAAGTTTACAGTACAGCCGTGAATCACGATGGCCCCAGTAGTGGGTTGACCGTACCTAATGGTGATGCTCAAGAAAAATTATTACATCAAGCACTGAATACAGCGAAACTAAAACCAGAGCAGATAGATTTTATTGAAGCTCATGGTACCGGTACTGCGATCGGCGATCCGATTGAATTAGAAAGTATGGCTGCGGTGTTTGGAAACCGCCCCCAAAATCGCCCTTTAATTATTGGTTCTGTCAAAACTAATTTAGGGCATTTAGAAGGAGCAGCCGGAATTGCTGGGTTAATCAAAACTGTTTTAGCCTTGCAACATCATAAAATTCCACCGCATCTTCACTTTGAAAAACCCAATCCCCGTTTTGATTGGAGTTCTCATATTTTTGAAGTTCCAGTACATGGTAAAAACTGGCATCCTAGTGAACGAGAACGAATTGCGGGTGTGAGTTCCTTTGGATTTAGTGGTACCAATGCCCATATTATTGTGGGAGAAATTGCATCTAATTCCTCACAAAAATCTGAGCATCAGCTTTACCTTTTACCTCTTTCAGCTCGTTCTGAAAAATCTCTCCAAGAGTTAGCAAAAAATTATCAATCAGTTTTAAATGAATCTGTAAATTTAGCCGATGCTTGTTTTACCGCTAGTACAGGACGGGCTAATTTCCGCCATCGATTGTGTATTCTAGCCGACTCAATCACCACAGCCGAAAAAGCGCTTACTGATTTCCAGAAAGGTGAGGATTCTGATCAGATAATTACGCCAATTGCATCAGAAACTCAATCAAACGTAGCTTTTCTATTTTCCGGACAAGGTTCTCAATATTCAGGGATGGGACAAACTCTTTATCAAAAAGAACCTGTCTTTAAAAATACTCTAGATATTTGTGACAAAATTCTGCAACCTATTTTAGGAACATCGCTGTTAGATTTAATATTTGAATTGCCAAATAGCGATTTGCTCGAACAGACTCAAATCACACAGCCAGCGTTGTTTTCCCTGGAATACGCACTTGCTAAATTATGGCAATCTTGGGGAATACAACCCTCGGCACTTTTAGGACATAGCATTGGTGAATATGTCGCAGCTTGTTTAGCTGGAGTCTTTTCTTTAGAAGATGCTCTGCAATTAGTTAGCCAACGCGGCCGCTTAATGGGAGAACTACCGCATAATGGAGCTATGACAGCAATTTACGCTGATTATGAAACAGTAACAGCTTATATTGCTCCATATCGCAATCAAGTTAATATTGCCGCAGCTAATGGGGCAATTACTGTAATTTCTGGCTTGAATGAAATTGTTGAGCAACTAGAAAAACTTTTTATAGAACAAAGTTATAAAACTAGACGTTTAGCTGTATCTCACGCTTTTCACTCTGCTTTAATGGAGCCAATTATTGATGAGTTTGCTGAGGTTTTGCATAGAGTTTCTTTCTATGAACCAAGCTTGACTATTATTAGCAATGTCACGGGTAAACCAATTGGTAAAGAAATTGCTACTCCCGATTATTGGCTACAACATATTCGCAGCACTGTGCATTTTGGTCAAGGATTTCAATTCTTAATTGACAGTGGTTATCGCTGTTTTCTGGAGTTGGGAGCGAAGCCTGTCTTACTGGGTATGGCGAGACTTAGTTCTCAACTCAAAGAAGTATTATATCTACCTAGTATCGTCCCTGGAAAAGATGAGCAAGCGCAGATGTACAGAAGTTTGGCGACACTTTTTGTTAATGGTTATTCTCTAGAATGGGCGGAGGTATTTAAGCAAGGAAAGCGGATTGATTTACCTACTTATCCGTTTCAACGAGAACGCTATTGGTTGTCAAGTTCACAATTTTCTGTAGCTGATATTAAAACTAAGCTGCATCCTTTTATTAGTGATTTCAAAAAGTTAGCTACAGGAGAAATTATTTTTGAGGGAGATATAAGTTCTGATCATCCAGGTTATCTTGAGGGACATCAGGTATTTGGAAAAATCTTATTTCCGGCGACGGGTTTTATTGAAGCGATTTTAGCAGCTAGTCAGAAAATATTTACTGATGGGTTGACTATACAAAATGTTTCGATTCATCAGGGGTTGTTATTATCTCAATCTCAAACTACATTGCAAATAATTTTTAAACCGAAAAAATCATCTGGCTATGCTTTTGAGATATTTAGTAGTGATTCATCACAAGATAAGTGGGTTCTTCATGTTAGTGGTGAGATTAAAGCTAAAAATGAATATGAAAATCTCACGCACAGACGCAGAGACGCAGAGGAAAGCGGAGGGGAATCTGTTGCTATCTCTCGATTTTATGAGCTTTATGAGCAGATGGGGATTAGCTATGGAAAGGGATTTCGAGCTATTGAAGAATTACGTTATTTAGGGAATGGTTCTCAGGCTAAGATTAGTATCGATCGCAGTTTAGTAGATGAGCGTTATTGTCTTCATCCTGTGCTTTTAGATGCTTGTTTCCAAAGTATTGGCGCGGCTTTCCCAGAAATTCACGGTAAGGAGTTGCATTTACCTTATGGTTTCTCTTCGTTGGAATTTTTTGGAAATCCTGGTTCTCAAGCTGGGACACGCGTTTATATTAAGTCTGATACTAATGGCGAAATGACTGTAGATGTCGATGTTTATGATGAACAAGAACGGCTTTGCGCTCGGTTTACAGATTTAGTTGCACGGCGGACTAATCCGATGGCTTTGCAGCGTTTATGGCAAGAAAATACAAAAAATTGGTTTTACCAAGTTGAATGGCAAAAGCTGAATTCAATTTCAAAAGTTACAGCCAATGCTAACAATTCTTGGTTAGTATTTGGACATCATGTTCCAATTTTTAATCAGTTGATAGCGTTATTGAAACAATCTGGAGAGCAAGTCATTACCGTGGAAATGGGTGATGATTATCAACGCCGTTCTCAAAACAATTTTGTCATCAATCCATCTCAAAAATCTGATTTTGAGCGTTTGTATCAAGAAGCATATCCATCGGGAGAATTTCCGACAGGGGTGATTTTTACTGTGGAAGCAGATACAGTTTACAAAAGTTGTAATACAGCATTGCACTTAATTCAAACCATCACCGCTAAGTGGCAGAAGTTACCTAATTTATGGTTACTAACTCGCGCTGCAAATCAAGTGTTAGCTGATAATTATGTACAACCTGAACAGTCTGGACTATGGGGATTAGGAGCAGTCATTAATAACGAATATCCCCAAATGCGTTGTGTATGTTTGGATTTATCACCCACAGTAGAACCTGATGAAGCTGAATTTTTGTTCAACGAATTACACACTTCAAGCAGTGAGTCGCGCCTAGCTTTACGTCAAGGAAACCGCTATGGTGCAAGGTTAGTATCTGCGACAATTCCCACAGCACAAAAACAGCAGTTAGTGAGCAAAGAAGGAGCTTATTTAATTACTGGTGGTTTGGGTAAACTTGGCTTGTTAATGGCTGAGTGGTTATCAAAAATGGGTGCTAGTCATATAGTTTTGTGTAGCCGGAATGTTAAATCTCAACCAGAAGCGATCGCCTCATTAACCAAAAATGGTATACAACAGGTTACAATTATCGGCGCTGATATTACCTCCCCAGCAGATATAGAACAAATATTCTCTCGTTTTGGCACAGATTTACCTTCTTTACGCGGGGTAATTCACGCGGCTGGTGTCTTAGATGATGGTCTTTTAGTCAATCAAAATTGGGAAAGATATCAAAATGTTATGCGTCCCAAAGTAGAAGGCACTTTATTATTAGACCGCTACACCCGCAATCTATCTTTAGACTTTTTTATAGTCTTTTCTTCTGCTGCTGTAATCCTCGGTTCACCCGGTCAAAGTAGTTACGCTGCTGCTAATGCTTTTATGGATGCTTTAATGCAGCAACGCCGAAATTTAGGCTTACCAGGTATCAGCATTAATTGGGGAGCATGGGATACAGGTAATGAAATGCACAAACAACGTTTTGCTAGTTGGGGTATTCAAAGTATGTCTTCTGATACTGCTCTAGAATATCTCAGTCAATTGATTTTAGGCAACGTTTCTCAAGGAGCAATTATCGATATTGATTGGTCTACTTTTAATCAAGCTTTTAAGATTAATCAACCATTCTTTAAAGAAGTAATCACACCAACAAAAAATAGTCAAAATGCCAAATTATTAGAAAAATTAAAATCTGTATCTATAGATGAGAGAGCAACAACTTTATCTCAAGGGATTGAGCAAGTATTACGGCAGGTAACTGGATTAAGTGCAACTAGCGTGATTCCTCAACAAACTTCTTTCTTAGAGTTAGGTTTAAACTCGTTAATGGTACTAGAATTTAAAAATAGGTTAGAAAGTAATTTAGCTTGCACTTTATCTTCATCTGTGATATTTGACTATCCTAATATCACAAGTCTGAGTAATTATTTAAGAGAAGAAGTATTAGCTGATAGGATTGAATTTGAGGTAAAAATTAACTCCCAAACAGATGTTCTAAATCCTTATGACAGTCTTGATGAAGCTGAACTGGCAATACTACTTAATCAAAAATTAGCAGAGCTTGACCAATATGGTGAATGAATATTCAGGCTAACTATTTATCAGATAGCAAAACTTCAGCAGAGCGAAATTTTTTATTTAAAAAATAGGAGAATATAACTGTGGAAAATGTTGGCAAAATTCCTTTCAACTATGAATGGCGAAATCGTTGGATAATCATCAAAGAATTTATCCAGAATCCAGTTAAAGAAATATGGTTTTTACGAGACAAATTTAAGGTGTCTGAACTTTACACAGGTTTAGCCAAACGAGATCGGGATCTTAACAATCCCAATATTCCCCAATGGCTCAATTTTGGCTATTGGCAAGAAGAAACAACTTACAATGGAGCTTGTGCCGCCTTAGCCCGTAAATTAGGAGAAATTGCCGAACTTAGCCCTGGAGACCAAGTTTTGGATGTTGGCTTCGGTTTTGCTGAACAAGATATGCTGTGGATACGTGAAAACAACGTGGGCGCAATTGCTGGTATAAATACTACAGAGATCCAAGTAGAAATTGCTAAAGAACGAGTAGCTAGGGCAGGACTAGCGGAACGAATAAATCTTCAGGTAGGTTCGGCAACGGAAATGCCTTTTACAGAGAATTCTTTTGATAAAGTGACAGCTTTAGAATGTGCTTTTCATTTCAATACCCGTGAGGATTTTTTTGCGGAAGCATTTCGAGTTTTGCGTCCTGGTGGGAAACTAGCATTAGCAGATTGTTTGCCTAGAGTCGGACGAGACATTAACTTTTGGCTGCGCGTCAATAGCAATAAAATGTGTATTCCTTTTGCCAACCAATATGACCAACATATTTATGTCGAAAAACTCAAAAAACATGGATTTGTAAATATTCAAGCCATCCCAATTAGCGAATATGTTTTTCCGGCAGCTGTTCATTACTTTACCCAGGTAGGTCAACAGATTAGTAAACACGATATAGTGATCAATCTCCAGAAAGATAATCCAGGAATTGAAGCTTGGTCGAGAGATAGGGGTTGGTTTATGGCATTTGATGATTATGTTTTATTTTCCGGCGAAAAACCCAATTAGATATTTCCAGAGAATAAAAAATCGCAAACAGAAGAATGACTCAAAATATAGATCATAAAAAACTAATAGCCGCAACCTTGAAAAAAATGGAGGCAATGCAAGCTCGCATTACCGAATTAGAAACGATACAAAGTGAGCCAATTGCTGTTGTTGGAATGGGATGTCGTTTCCCCGGAGGCATAAATTCTCCTGAAGCTTATTGGAATTATTGTCAAGCCGGACTTGATGCAATTGTAGAAGTTCCTCAAAGCCGTTGGGATATCTCCAAATTTTATGCTCAAGAACCCACTCCCGGTAAAATGAATACTCGTTATGGAGGATTTCTCCAAGAGGAGATTAACGAATTTGATGCCCGTTTCTTTTCTATATCTTCCCGCGAAGCCACCTCAATGGACCCTCAACAAAGGTTACTACTTAAAGTGACGTGGGAAGCTTTAGAAAATGCCAATATACCACCGACTAATTTAGTCGGCGATCGCGTGGGTGTGTTTATTGGAATTACCAGTGTTGACCACGCCATGACGGTCTACAAAAGCAATTATGACGAAATCGATTCTTTTTTTGGCACAGGAAATGCCCTGAGTGCCGCCGCAGGTAGGTTATCTTATTTTCTCAACCTCCGCGGCCCTTGTATGTCTATTGATGCGGCTTGTGCTTCTTCACTAGTTGCTATTCACCAAGGTATTCGCAGCTTAAGAAATAATGAATGCGAATTAGCTTTGGTTGGTGGGGTAAATCTCATCTTAAATCCCGCAATTACAATTAACCTTTCCCAGTCGGGGATGATGTCTCCAGATGGTCGCTGTAAGACCTTTGATGCGGCTGCAAATGGTTATGTGCGGGGAGAAGGCTGTGGGGTTTTAGTGTTGAAACGCTTGTCTGTAGCTGAGAAAAAGAGCGATCGCATCCTCGCTATCTTACGAGGCTCTGCGGTCAATCATAACGGTGCAGCCGCCGGTTTAACAGTTCCCAGTGGCCCCGCGCAACAAGATTTACTCCGTCAAGCCTTAGCTGATGCCAGAGTATCTCCCCAAGAAATTGGGTATATAGAAGCACATGGGACTGGAACACCTTTAGGAGATCCCATAGAAATGAATGCGATCGCGGCTGTTTATGGAGAGCGATCGCAACCTCTTTACGTCGGTTCAGTTAAAACCAATATCGGACATCTTGAAGCAGCCGCAGGTATAGCGGGAACCATCAAAACGATTCTCGCCCTCCAACATGGCGAAATTCCGCCTCATCTCCACTTCCAAGACCCTAATCCCCTAATTAATTGGCAAGGATATCCGATCAAAATTCCTAGTCAAACAACACCCTGGTCTAACAATAACGAAGTCCGCATCGCTGGAGTGAGTTCCTTCGGTTTTTCTGGAACCAATGCTCATGTAATTGTCGAACAAGCACCCGTTACAAAAACAATAGAAATCAAGCTACAACGTCCGAGCCATTTGTTAACAATTTCTGCCCATAATGAAACTGCTCTGAAAGAATTAGCGCAACGTTTTTACACTCATCTAGAATCTCATCCAGAAATTGGAGATATCTGCCACAGTGCAGCCATAGGTAGATCGCCCTTACCCGAACGATTGGCGATCGTTGCAGATACATTACCAGAATTGCAACAAAAATTATCAGCTTTTATTGACGAAAAAACTCTTGAGAATTTGACTTATTATCAACGTTTTCCAGGAGAAAAACAGACAAAAATAGTCTTTCTTTTCACTGGTCAAGGAGCTTGCTATGCAGGTATGGGTCATCAACTCTACCAAAGCCAACCGACATTTCGCAAATATATTGATAAATGTGCCGAAATTTTAGCGAATCATTTAGAGCATTCATTACAAGATATATTATTTGGTAATCAAACAGATTTACTCAATCAAACTGCATACGCTCAACCAGCTATATTTGCTCTAGAATATTCTCTTGCCATGCTGTGGCAATCTTGGGGAATCGAACCCAGCTTATTAATTGGGCATAGCGTTGGCGAATATGTAGCAGCTTGTATTGCCGGAGTATTTAGCTTAGAATCAGGCCTACAATTAGTTGTTAAACGTGGGCAATTAATGCAAACTGTGCCTACAGGAAAAATGGCTTCAGTTTTTGCAGATGAAGCAACGGTACTGTCTCTTATGAAAAATTACAGTGATACAGTTTCCATTGCAGCCATTAATCATCCTCAACAAATTGTAATTTCTGGAGAAAGTAATAGCATTAATGAGATTGTAGCCAACTGCAAAAACCAAAAAATTTCTGTTCAATTACTATCAGTGAGCGGTGCTTTTCATTCTCCATTAATCGAGCCAATTTTAGATGAATTTGAAACTGCTGCTCAGACGATTTTTTATCATCATCCCAAAAATCTGCTAATTTCAGGAATTGACGGACAACCTATAGAAAATGTACCCGATGCAAGTTACTGGAGACAACAATGCCGTCAACCTGTGCAATTTTTGCAAAGTCTAGTTACTGCTTTAAATAAAGGATATAACCTGTTTTTAGAAGTTGGCCCAAGACCAATCCTAGCCGAACAAGGTCGTCGTTATAACGATGAAGCTATCTGGTTGAGTTCTCTAAATAGAGATTTGGATAACTGGCATACAATGCTGGCAACACTAGCCAAACTCTACATTAATGGAGTTAGTTTTCATGCTGAAAAATTTAATGAAGATTACGGCTACAGAAATGTACAATTACCGACCTATCCCTTTCAAAGAAAACGCTTCCAATTTCAGTCGGCTATTTTAGTTGAACCTAACCAAATTAACGAAGTTTATATAGAAAGAGGACAAACTGAAATGACCATAGCAAAAGTTTCAAACAACCAAAAATATCAGCAAGAGATTCGCAATAAGTTAAAGTCTATTTTAGCTATCCTGCTCAAAGAAAATGAAAATGATATTAGAGATGATGAAACTTTATTAAATCTCGGAGCAGATTCTATTATTTTGACTGACTTTGCTCGCAAAATTGAAGAAAAATTTAGCGTCAAGGTCAAAATAGACCAATTATTCACCGATTTACAAACAATTGTTGATATAGCTAATTATCTGTCTGATTCTATTGAACAGGAACCATTAGAGATATCTGATGAAATATCAGTAGCCAATACATTAAATCCTACCTCAGAATTAAATAATTACCTGTGGGTAATTTCCCAATTACAACCAATTGCTGTTGCCTATATTCTCAAAGCTTTGGGAGCATTAGGTAAGAAACTAAATAAGGCAGAAACTTGGACAACAGAAGACTTATTTCAAACTTTGCCCATAGCCTCAAAATATCATATTTTAGTTACTCGTTATTTAAAAACTCTAGAGCAAGCGGGAATTATTCAAAATCAAGGTAATCTCTGGACGGCAAAAAACCTACCTACACCTTTTTCTTTACCAGAAGCTATAGAAAATCTGCAAAAAACTTGTTCAGCAGCCAAACCTGAGTTAGAAATGCTGCAACGCTGTGGAGAAAATCTAGCAGAAGTTCTCAAAGGTAATATAGATCCTTTAGAGTTAATTTTTCCAGCAGGTTCAGTAATTCATGCAGAAAGTATATATGGCAATTCTCCTGTATCTCGTTTAATGAATCAACGAGTAGCCCAAGAAATTAATCGAATTTTAAACAGTTTTGCTAGTAGCGATCGCCCCTACCAAATTATCGAAGTCGGAGGTGGTACAGGTGCGACTTCTGAAGCAATTCTTAATGGGCTAAATCTCAATGACGTAAATTATTCTTTTACCGAACTATCTCCTGTTTTATTAAATAAAGCACGTCAAAAGTTTCAGAATACAGATAATCTCAACTTCCACCAATTAGATATTGAAAAATCACCCGTTTCTCAAGGGCTACCAGCACATTCTTATCATATAGTTGTTGCCGCTAATGTGCTTCACAGTACCCGAAATATTACAGAAACCCTAAATCATATCCGGGAATTACTACTTCCCGGTGGTTTCTTAATAGTACTAGAAACAGTAGAAAATAATTCTTGGCTAGATTTAACCTTTGGACTTACACCAGGATGGTGGCGCTTTCAAGATAAAGAGTTACGTTTAGATACTCCATTGTTGAGTGCAGAAACTTGGTGTTCTGTTTTAAAACGCTGTGGTTTTGCCACTGCGAATAGTTTTTCTCAACAAAACAATCTCAGCATCTACAATGGGCAAGAGTTAATTATTGCTTCCACCTCTGCTGAAAGTGCTATTCTCAGCCAACCGAAAACACTACCTATATCAATACAAACTTCTGGGAAAGAAGCTTTGATGATGGCTCAATTACAATCTTTGAAAGACCTCAAAGATATACATGAAAAAACCATTATCAAGCAATTAGAAATACTCCAATCTGCATCCGTTGCATCAAGCCCTACGTCAGAAGTTTTAATTAGACAGACAGAAACGTCGCCTCCTCAACAAGCCAAAATAGAAATTGCACCTCACCCCCACAAAGTTAAAACTGATTTACCTAAAACAACTAGTTCTCCAAGCTTAAACCCATTAGCCTTAAAGCTGAATGAAAACAAATCTTTAACGGAAAAGCAACAAGCTTTTATCAACAATTTAGAGATTACTTATAATCAAAGAACAGCAAAATCTAAGGCATATTCACAAAATAGCCGTAAAACAATGGTTGATGTCAAACCTACCATTGACTTCCGTATGACTTTAAAAGAATTTCAATATCCCATTGTCTCAGAATCAGCCCAAGGTGCATATTTTCGGGATATTGACGGCAATGATTACATCGACTTAGCAATGGGATTTGGTGTAAACTTTTTTGGTCACAGTCCTGATTTCGTGATTGAAGCAGTTCAGCAGCAAATGCAACACGGAATCGGATTAGGAATGCAATCTAATATTGCAGCAGAAACGGCTGCTTTAATTAGTGAAATAACTGGTGTAGAACGGGTTGCTTTTAGTAATACGGGAACAGAAGCAATTATGGCAGCAGTTCGCATTGCTCGTTCTCGAACAAAACGCCAAAAAGTTGTGCTATTTTCTGGTTCGTATCATGGTACTTTTGATGGTATTTTAGCACGAGTTGGAGAGGAGCCAGAAACATCTCAACCATTGAGTCTTGGTACACCAGTAGGAATGGTTGAAGACATCATAATTCTTACTTATGGAGCCGAAGAAAGTCTAGAAATAATTGCTGCTCAAGCTGAGAATTTAGCAGCAGTCTTGGTTGAACCTGTGCAAAGTCGTAAACCCGATTTACAGCCTAAAGAATTTCTCCAAAAATTACGTAAATTGACTCATGAAAAAGAGATTGCATTAATTTTTGATGAAATTATTACTGGATTTCGCATGGCTCTAGGAGGAGCGCAGGAATTGTTTGAAGTTGAGGCAGATATAGTAGTTTATGGTAAGGCAATCGGTGGTGGTTTACCTATTAGTATGATCTGTGGCAAAGCAGATTTATTAGATACAATTGATGGCGGTTTTTGGAGTTATGGAGATAATTCTCATCCGCAAACAGAATTAACTGCTTATGGTGGGACTTTCTGTCGCCATCCTTTAGCTCTGGCTGCTTGTCGTGCAGTGTTGCTACATTTACGCGAACAAGGTGGAACACTTCAGAAACGAGTAAATCAATTAACTAATCGATTAGCAACAGAAGTTAATGAATTCTTTCAAGAAATCGGAATTCCTATTCGCATCGTTAATTTTGGTTCTCTGTTTCGCTTTGAACCCTTTGGAGCTTATAGTCTTTTTCTGCAACCAATCGAATTGCCGCTCTTTTATTACTTGCTAAATCTCAAAGGCGTTTATACATGGGAAAAACGAGTTTGTTTTCTCTCCACATATCATACTAATGAAGATATAGATAAAGTAGTAATTGCTGTCAAAGAAGCTATTAGAGAACTGCGACAAGCGGGTTTTTTTGAAAATGCCAAACCACCCCAACCAAAGAAAAGAGAAGAAAGCGATCGCTCTGACGATGAAGATGGTAGGGATAATGTAAAGCAGACATTTCCGACTAGTGAAGCCCAACGTCAGCTTTGGCTATTGGCAGAATTAGACGCAACAGCTTCTGCATCATATAACGTTACTACTTCCTTAGAATTGCGTGGTTACATAGATATTTCATCTTTACAGCAAGCTATTAATGAAGTAGTAAATCGTCATGAAGCTTTGCGAACTAAAATCTTAGAGCAAGGCGAACTCCAAGAAGTTATCAAGAGTGTCAAAATTGACCTCCCGTTAATTAATTTAATAGATGCAGAAAATCCCGAAGCAGCTGCTTTAACATTAAGAACTCATCTATCTCAAAAGCCTTTTGACTTGGGTATAGCTCCATTATTTGCGGCTCTGTTGATGCGTTTAGCACCTGAACATTATTTGCTATCTTTAAAAACCCATCATATCGTTGCTGATGGTTGGTCACTAGGGCTAATTTTAAATGAAATCGGTAAACTTTATTCAGCCAAAATTGGTGCTGCTACAGACAATTTAGCGCCACCAATGCAGTTTTCCCAATATTTAGCTTTGCGACAGCAAGAAGCGCAAAGTCCACAGATGCAAGAGCATCGTGATTTTTGGTTGAAAATCTATGAGGGAGAAATTCCCGTATTTGAGCTTCCGACTGACTTTTCCCGTCCGGCTGTCAAAACTTACACAGGAGGTAGAGAAAGTAAAATTATTGCTCCTCAACTGTGGCGAAATTTGCAAACTGTAGGCCGCAAAAACCAAGCAACATTATTTATGACGATGTTCGCCGCTTACACAGCTTTTCTGTGTCGAATTTCTGGTCATGATGATTTAGTAATTGGTATTCCCATTTCTGGACGACAATTTGAGGGAAGTGATGAGTTAGTTGGCTTTTGTTCGCAATTTTTACCAGTTCGTATTCAGACAAATATCACTGCTTCATTTGTTGAACATCTTCGTCATACTAAAGAAACCCTCATAGCCGCTTTTAAGCATCAAAGTCACGCTTTAGAAGAATTATTGGCAGCTTTACAATTACAACGGGATTTTTCCCGTTCTCCCTTGATATCCGTATCTTTCAATATGGACCCTAGTTTAACTCTACCTCAGTTTGAGGGATTAAAAGTATCGCTGCCACCAGAGCCAATTGGATATACTCCTTTTGATTTGGGCTTTAATTTCATCGAAATAAATGACGCGCTCATTGTCTACTGCAACTACAATACAGAACTGTTTAAATCAGAAACTATTAAACAGTTTTTAGCAAGTTTTGAAATTTTGATGGAAGGCGTAATTAATAATGGCAATAGTTCACTTTCTCAGTTGCCTTTATTAACACAGTTGCAAGAAGAAAAATTACTGTCGGAGTTAGCAGGCGAAACAATAGATTGGCCCAAAAATGCAACAATTATTGATGATTTCATTGCTAAAGTTAACTCTACACCAAATGCACCAGCATTAGTTGTTGGGGAAACCACTCTCAGTTATCGAGAATTGAATGAAAAAGTAAATCGATTAACGAATTGCTTACATGAGAAATATCAGCTTGGTTCAGGAAAAGCGATCGCCCTAATTCTAGAACGTAACCAAAACTTAATTATCGGCATCCTTGCTGCTTTTAAATCTGGAGCAACCTATGTTCCGATAGATCCAGAATATCCTCAGAAGCGCATCGATTTTATCTTAAATGATAGCGGTTCTCAAATATGTCTGACTGAAAGTAATTTCGGTTCTCAATTACCTCAAGACATAGAAGCAATTTGTTTAGATAAAATCGATGATATTCTGGCAGAATACGACAATAATGAACCTAAAATTAAACCAGACTCTAGCCAAACTGCCTATATTTTATATACTTCTGGCTCAACAGGGAACCCTAAAGGAGTCATGGGTTGTCACATCTCTATTTTGAATGTAATTCGGAGTTTACGACTTACCTTTGACTTAGATAAACATCCGGAATGGCGCTATATTTTCACCGCACCTGTTACCCACGATCCATCTTTGCGGAATATTTTTCTGCCGTTGACAATTGGTGCTGCTTTATATATGTACGAAGTCAAACATATAGGGCATTTAGTTTCCTTTTTACAGGAAAACCAAATTAATGCACTGCACACAACGCCATCTATTTATCGGGAAATTTTGGCTGTACTCGACAATAAAGAAACTATCCCCAGCTTAAAATATATCTCTTCAGGGGGAGAAAAATTAGACAGAGAAACTGCGATCGCTTTAAGAAAACGTTTCCAAGCTGATATCGTCAGCAATGTCTACGGTTCCACAGAAACTTGTGTAGGAGTAGCTCAATATACAATAGACGAAAATTTAAATACAGATGTACCCCTTGGTCGCGTTTTCCATAACAATCGCTTATTTGTGCTTGATGAATTCAATAACACTGTACCTCTTCATGTAGTAGGTGAAATTTGTGTAGAAGGTGTAGCATTAGCAGCCGGTTATCACAATCTCCCGCAAATCACCACAGAAAAATTTCAACCCAGCTTTATAAATAAGGGAAAAACTCTCTTTAGAACGGGAGATTTAGGTAAACAAATCGCCGCAGGTGTGATTGAATTTATTGGTCGTAAAGATAATCAAGTGAAAGTAAATGGTTATCGGATAGATCCAGGAGAAATTGAATACCAACTTAGCCGCCATTCTCAAATTGAGAGAGCAATTGTATTGTCTTTTAATGTAGATAATCAAACCCAGCTATCTGCCTATTGTCAAACTGATAAAGACATAGAAGTTTCCGAAATTAGGGAATTTCTATCTAACTCTTTACCAGTTTACATGATTCCTACTTCCTTGATATTTTTAAAGCAATTTCCTCTAACCAGACATGGCAAAATTGACTGGCGATCGCTTGCTGAACTCAACAAGATAAGTAAGCTAACCCTGGCAATTTATACTGCACCGCGCAATAATTTAGAGTCTAAGCTAGTAAATATTTGGGAAAAAATTCTTACCAAACAACCCATTGGCATTTTTGATAACTTCTTTGAAATTGGTGGACACTCACTACTGCTTTCGAGAGTGGTAACTCACGTTCATAAAGAATTAAATGTGTTGGTAAAATTAGCTGACTTTTTTAAAGTTCCCACCATCGCCGCATTAGCAGCTTTAATAGCGAACACCGAATATGACTATCAAGAACCCATACCAGCAATAACTCAGCAAAAATCTTATCCTATGTCTCATGGGCAACGCCGCCTTTGGGCTTTAGAATTCCTCGATCGCAATCATACTGCTTACGGAATGCCCAGTGCTTATGAATTTCATGGTGATTTAAATATTGCTGCCTTTGAAAATGCCTTTCAAAATTTGATCCAACGCCACGAAATCTTACGTACTAACTTTACATTAATAGATAATGAACCGCGTCAAATTGTCCATGAAAAAATAGATTTTGCAGTCAAGCAAATAGATTTGATGGAGTCCGATAAAAAAGCAGAAATCATTTCTGAAGCAATTCATAATAATGCCAAAACTACTTTTAATTTAGAAACAGGGTCTTTACTCAAAGTTAACTTATTAAAAGTCAGCCAACAGAGCTATATAGTTCTCTTTAATATGCACCATATCATTTCAGATGGTTGGTCAGCAGGTGTTTTAATTAAAGATTTTCTCGCTTTTTATCATGCTTACGGACAAGAGAATGTAGAACTACCACCACCTTTAAGGATTCATTATAAAGATTATACTTACTGGCAAGAAAAGCTTTTAGCAACGTCTAAGTTACAAGTACAAGGTGATTACTGGCTGCTGAAATTGACTCCTACTCCTACACGGATTAACTTACCTTTAGATTATGCCCGTCCATTGGTTCAAAATTTTCAAGGCTCTGCGGTTATCTGGAAGCCAAAACAAGAATTAATCAAGCATTTTAGGGAATTAGTCAAAAATCAAGAATCTAGTTTGTTTATGGGGTTAGTAACTTTAGTCAAGAGTTTTCTGTTTCGCTACACTGAACAAAATGAGATTACAGTAGGCTCTCCTATAGCTGGCAGAAATCATCCTGATTTAGAAGAACAAATTGGTTTTTATGTTAATACCTTAGTCTTAAGGGATCAAATAGCAGCAGAGGATAGTTTTGCTACTTTACTTGCCAAAGTAAGAACAACCACACTAGAAGCTTATGACAATCAAGAATATCCTTTCGACAAATTAGTATCAGATTTAAATTTCCAGCGCGATTCTAGTCGTAATCCTCTATTTGATACTGTTGTTGTTTTGCAAAATAATCAAAATGTACAGCTAGTAATAGATGGAATTACTGTTAACTCTTTTGACCAAAAAGTTGTGAGTGCTAAATTCGATCTAGAATTTATTTTTGTGGAAGAGGCAGAACTATATCTGAAGCTAATCTATAATACAGATATATTTGCCGAGGAACGTATCTCATTGATCCTAAAATTGTTAAAAGGTCTGCTAGAAGAAATAGTAGAATCTCCGAAAATACCATTGTTCAAGCTGTCTTTTAACAGAGAAAATTTTGACAAAGAAGATAGCAATCTTTTTTCAACAAATTTTAATTTTTAGTAACCCATACAGTTAAAGTAGGAGAAAATTATGAGTAAAAAGCCACCAATTCTTGGAGTTTTAGGCGGAATGGGACCTGTAGTTACCGCCGAATTTCTCAAATCTATTTACGAATATAACCAGTTTATTCATCAAGAACAAGAAACACCTAATGTTATTGTTTTCTCACTGCCATCTATACCAGATCGCAACAATTCCATTAATACTGGGAATGAAAAAGAATTTATTGATTTTATCCAATTGCATCTGGAAAATCTCAATCAACTTGTTGACCATATAGTGATTGGCTGTTGTCTAGCTCATTATGCTTTACCTCAGATTCCAGAACATCTGACGCGGAAAGTAATTTCTCTAATTAAAATCGCCGATCAACAACTTCAAGAACATGATGAACCTGCCCTTTTATTGGCAAGCACAGGAACTTATACAAAAAAATTGTTTCAGGAAAATTGTATTGCTACTGAACGCATTATTTCTCTGTCAAAAGCAGAGCAACAATTGATTGATGATATGATATTTAAAATACTCAAGCGAGGACAAGATCCATTCAAAATTCTTGCAGATATCAAAGACTTATTAGAGAAATATAATACTCATTCTTATATTTCTGGTTGTACAGAATTCCATTTGTTAACAAAATATCTCAAGGCAAATGGAATTGATTCGATCAAAGCGATTGATCCTTTAAGTACTATTGCCCAAAACTTTTTTCAGCTATTAGATTCTAATTCGCTTCCATAAAAAAAATTGCTGAAGACGGATGCCTGAAAATAAGCCCTGGCAAATAGAAGTCAGATTTTGAAACCCTTGATTTATTTGACATTAGAGGATGTTTGAAAAGAAAAGTATTGGGCGAATAGAATTCGCTACTACACAAACAAAGTCCACCTCCGTGGACTAAGAAAAAATCAAGGGTTTTAACCTGCGGAGGCAGGTTTTGTCTCGTGTAGCCGCGATTTATAATCGCCCAAGCAAGTAACAATTTAGACTTTTCAAACAACCTCTTAGTCTGTTCAGGTTGACTTTGCTTGTGAAATAGTGATTTGTGTAAAAAATTTAGTTGAGGATAAATTTGATGACAGCTATCTTCCGCCAAACTTCCACAGTAGATACTAAAAATCAGAAGGTTCTTTTAATTGGGAAAATGTACCATGAGACAGGTGAACAACTGCTTGAAGAACATACTAATGTCGAAATTTTAAAGGAACCAACAAAAAATCAAATCAATAACGCTATTCAAGAAGCATCCGGCGTATTTGTTCGTTATCCTACTCAATTAGATGCCCAAGCGATCGCATTCGCCAAAAATTTAAAAGTCATCAGTACATCTGGATTTGGCACTGATGCAATTGACATTGCTGCGGCAACAAAACATGGGATTGTTGTAGTTAACAATCCTGGTTTGTCAACAACTGCTGTCGCCGAACACACGATTTGCATGATTTTAGCTCTGGCAAAAAAGCTGACTTTTCTTAATCAGTGTGTAAAAACAGGAAATTACTTAATTCGGAATCAAGTACAACCAATGCAACTGGAAGGAAAAACACTTGGTATTGTTGGACTAGGAAGGATTGGTAGTGCTGTTGCCAGTATGTGCAGTACAGCATTCCAGATGCGAATTTTAGCTTACGATCCTTACGTTCCATCCACCAAGGCAGAAGCAGTGGGTGGAACCTTGGTAAAAAACTTAGACTCCCTTTTGGCGGAATCTGACTTTGTATCTTTGCATCCTGAACTAACCGATGAAACTCATGAAATGTTTGCTTTAGAAGCTTTCCAAAAAATGAAACCCACTGCTTTTTTAATTAATACATCTCGTGGGAAGATAGTTCGTGAGCAAGATTTGGTTGTAGCCATAGGTGAAAAATGGATAGCAGGAGCAGCAATAGATGTGTTTGAGCCAGAACCCCCATCTCAGGAGAATCCTTTATATGACTTTGACAATGTAATTTTGTCACCGCACCTGGCTGGAGTTACACCAGAAGCGGCTATAGCTGCTACACTTTCGGCAGCTAATCAAATACTGCAAGTGCTTCAGGGTAAAAAGCCGCCTCATATTGTGAATCCAGAAGTTTGGCCCAATTTTCCAAACCTGCAATGAGAACCATTATATTTATTATTGAATATGCAAACTCAAGTTGTTCGCGATCGCCCCTTAACAAATACGCCTCCTATTTCGGGTTTTACTCGATTTTGGAATAATTTTCAAGCGATCGCTAAACCTTACTGGTATCCAACAGATCCCCAGGGAAGGCCATTTTCAGAGGTGATTGGCTCATGGGGAATCCTCGCTCTTCTCATCTTATTAATCATCGGGCTTGTGGGCGTAACTGCTATTAATAGCTTTGTTGATCGCTATTTAATTGATGTCATTATTCAAGATAAAGATACTTCTAAGTTTTTCAAGACCTTATCGATTTACGCCATTGGACTGCTCTCAATCACCCTCTTGACAGCATTTAGTAAATTTGTCAGAAAAAAAGTTGCACTTGATTGGTATCAATCGATCAATAAGGAGATTTTAGAAAAATATTTTAGGAATCGCGCCTACTATAAAATAAATTTTATATCAGATCTTGATAACCCAGATCAACGTCTATCCCAAGAAATCGAACCTATTACCAGGATTGCTCTCAATTTTGCAGCTACTTTTTTAGAAAAAGTCCTGGAAATGACGACTTTTTTAATAATTCTTTGGTCAATTTCTCAAATTGCCGCAGTTATTCTGCTTATTTATACGATTATAGGTAATTTGATTGCTGTTTACTTGAGTCAAGAATTAGAGAAAATTACTCAAAATGAACTTGAATTTAAAGCCGACTATACTTATAGCCTAACTCATGTTCGGAATCATGCCGAATCGATAGCTTTTTTTCAGGGAGAAAACCAAGAATTAAATATAATTTTGCGCCGATTTAATCATCTTCTAAAAAACTCTGCCAGCAAGATTGACTGGGAGAGAAATAAAGACATTTTTAACAGAGGATATCGGTCTGTTATTCAAATATTTCCGTTTTTAATATTTGCACCTGCATATATTCGCGGTGAAATTGATTTCGGGCAAGTTAATCAAGCAATTATCGCTTGCAGTATGTTTGCTAATGGTATTGCCACATTAATAGATGAATTTGGGAGTTCTGGACGATTTTCTAGTTACGTTGAGCGTTTAGTTGAGTTTTCCGATGCTTTAGAAGCTGTCACCAAAAAACCAGAGAACGTCAGTAGCATTAAAACAATCGAAGAAAACCATATTGCTTTCGAGAATATCACCTTACAAACACCGAATTATGCTCAGGTAATCGTCGAAAACTTATCACTATCTGTTCAACCAGGAGAAGGTTTATTAATTGTTGGGCCTAGTGGTAGAGGTAAAAGTTCTCTGTTAAGAGCGATCGCTGGTTTGTGGGATGCCGGATCTGGTCGTCTCGTGCGCCCCCCCCTGGAAGAAGTTTTATTTTTGCCTCAACGTCCTTATATAATTTTGGGAACATTACGCGAACAGTTACTCTATCCGAGAACAAATCGTCAAATGACTAATACAGAACTCCAAGCAGTTTTGCAACAAGTTAATCTCCAAAACGTGGTAACAAAAGTTGATAGCTTTGATACAGAAGTTCCTTGGGAAAATATATTATCGCTAGGAGAACAACAACGCCTTGCTTTCGCGCGACTCTTAGTTACTCGTCCTAGTTTTACTATATTAGATGAAGCAACGAGTGCTTTAGATTTGAAAAATGAAGGAAGTTTATATCAACAGTTACAAGATACTAAAACAACCTTTATCAGTGTTGGGCATCGGGAAAGCCTGTTTAATTATCATCAATGGGTTTTGGAGCTTTCACAAGATTCCAGTTGGCAACTTTTAACCGTGCAGGATTATCAGCTTCAAAAAGCTAAGTTAAATGTATAAAACTCTATTTAATGTAAGCATTTCGGCTATTATCCTGAGCAGGAGAGTAAAACATAAATGAATTTTTTTCTTAATGAATTATTGTTTCCAAAGCAGTTATACCAATTTTTTATGAAGCTGCATAGAATTCGATCCCCCCTAGCCCACGCCAGAGTCAAGCAGTTAAAAATTGAACAAAATCAATCACCACAACAAGATTAATACTACATATGGAAGTGATGGAAGCAAATTTGGTTGCCATAGATTACCAAATTCGACAACTTCGAGACATTCAGCCAGTTACACCCTTATTTAATAGTGTAAGTCGAAATCAAATAGAGCATAAAGATAAAATAGTTGGTGTTATATCGGAAAAAATCCGGGATATAGTATATAGTCTAACTGCCAACTATCCGGCTAATAAACTAGCTTTATATCTTTCAGTTATTCAAGTTTTAATATTTAAATATACGGCTCAAGAAGAATTTGTTGTAGCCACGGGAGCTTTAAACCAAGACAAATCTGATAGCCTGATCTTCTCCCGATTTAACCCCCAAAAACTCATCACCTTTAAAGATTTACTCAAAATAACCCGCAGTCATCTTCAAGAGGGATACCGATACCAAAGCTATGATGTAGAGGCTCTGATTGAAACCTTTCTCGCTAGAGATGGGAATCCAGCCACAATTTTTGATATTGCTTTGATCCAAGAGGGATTTTGCAGCCGCAGTTCTTTATTAAACAACTTTCAATTAGTTTTTGCAATTGATATTCAAGATACTTCTGTTTCTGTAACTTTCCCAAACAATAATTTTCATCGAGATTTTGTCGAGAGAATGTTGGGGCATTTTCGGCAAATCTTGGAAACTGTGACGGCAAATCCTGACTGTGAATTGTCAGAAATTGATATCCTCACAACAGCAGAACGTTACCAATTACTTACACAATGGAATGACACTCAAGCTGACTATCCCCAAGACAAATGCCTTCATCAGTTATTTGAAGAGCAAGTAGAGCGCAACCCTGATGCAGTGGCGGTGAGATTTGAAAATCAGCAATTAACCTATCAACAACTTAATCAAAAAGCTAATCAACTGGCTCACTATTTGCAAACAAACGGTGTCAAACCAGAAACACTAGTTGGCATTTGCATTGAGCGTTCCTTAGAGATGGTGGTAGGACTGTTAGGAATTCTCAAAGCTGGGGGAGCATATCTACCATTAGACCCCAAATATCCCAAAGAACGGCTGAATTATATCCTCCAAGATACAGGAGTTACAGTATTACTCACCCAGCGATCGCTCACTGAATTGTTACCAGAGCATCAGGTAATTGTGCTGTGTTTAGATGCAGATTGGCCAATTATTGCTCAACACAGTCAACAAAATACCACAAGTGGGGTAGCGGGAGAGAATTTAGCTTATGTAATTTATACTTCTGGCTCTACAGGCAAGCCCAAGGGAGCAATGAATACCCACAAAGGTATTAGTAATCGCTTGCTGTGGATGCAGGATACTTATCAGTTAACACCAAGCGATCGCATTCTCCAAAAAACTCCCTTCAGTTTCGATGTCTCAGTGTGGGAATTCTTTTGGCCGTTATTAGCAGGTGCAACTCTGGTAGTCGCCAAACCGGAAGGGCATAAAGATAGTGCTTACTTAATCAAGCTGATACAGCAGCAGCAAATTACCACCATCCATTTTGTGCCTTCAATGCTGCGAGTGTTTTTGCAAGAACCAAACCTCGAAGATTGCAGTTGCTTAAAGCGAGTAATTTGTAGTGGAGAAGCACTACCTTATGATCTGAAACAACATTTCTTTGAGCGGTTAAACTGCGAACTACACAATCTTTACGGGCCAACAGAAGCAGCAATTGATGTCACATACTGGCAGTGTTTACCACAAATTCAGCAGCAGATAGTTCCCATTGGTCGTCCCATTGCCAACACCCAGATTTACATCCTAGATCAATATCTGCAACCAGTTCCTATTGGCATCACCGGAGAATTACATATCGGTGGTGTTGGTTTAGCCCGTGGCTACCTCAATCGCCCCGAATTAACTGCCGAGAAATTTATTTCTTATCCGTTTAGTGATGGCAAACTATATCAGGACTTACACACAGGTAACGGAAAATCGAACCACAGAGGACACAGAGGACACGGAGGAATAAGAGTTTCAGAGAGTTCTTGCGTAAGTCCTATATATAAAACAGGCGATTTAGCTCGCTATTTACCGGATGGCAATATTGAATATCTTGGTCGCATCGATCACCAAGTTAAGATTCGCGGCTTCCGTATAGAACTAGGAGAAATTGAGACTGTACTCAGCCACCACCCAGCAGTAGAACAGGCTGTAGTCATAGCTTATGAGGAAAAAACTGGAAATCAAAGCCTGATTGGTTACATCGTTGCCAATTCTCAAAGGAGCGATCGCCCTGAGAATAACCAATTTGACGAACAAGTAGAGCAATGGCAGATGCTCTACAACCAAACTTACAGCCAAACTAATATCGAGCCAGACTCAACCTTTAATATAGTTGGCTGGAATAGCAGCTACACAGGTCAATCCATTCCCGCAGACCAAATGCGCGAGTGGCTCAACGACAAAGTAAAAATAATTCTCAGCCAGCAACCAAATCGAGTCCTGGAAATTGGTTGCGGCACAGGACTAATACTATTCCAAATTGCTCCGCACTGCCGCCATTATTGGGCTACAGACATCTCACCAGTGGCACTAGAATACATCCAGCAGCAATTGAGCCAACTAGAGCCAAACTTAGATCATGTGCATCTATTGCAGCGTGCAGCAGATAATTTTGAGAATTTAGAGGCACAAAGATTTGACACGATCATTCTCAACTCAGTCGTGCAGTACTTCCCCAATATTGATTATTTGTTGCAGGTTTTAGAAGGTGCAGTGAATGCAGTTGCCCCTGGAGGCTGTATTTTCTTGGGAGATGTGCGGAATCTCCAATTACAGGAAGCTTTTCACGCCTCTGTGGAACTGCATAAAGCTTTGCCTGATCTATCTGTAACCCAGTGGCAACAGCGTGTCCAGAGGCAAATTGACCAAGAGAATGAACTGCTGATTGATCCAGCCTTCTTTGCAGCTATTGGGCAGCGTTTTCCCCAAATTACTCATGTAGAGATTCATTTACAGCGAGGACAGCACCACAACGAATTAACTCAATTTCGTTACAACGTCCTACTGTATGTGGGAGATGCGGTGGATGTCCCCCAGGATGTTCAGTGGATAGATTGGCAAAAACAACAACTCACATTATCTGCACTGCAACATCTGCTAGAGGAGACACAACCTGAGATATTGGGGGTTACACGGATACCGAACGCACGATTAGTAAGACCTTTAAAAAGCGGAGAATTACTGAAAAATCCCCAGGAACTCCAGACAGTCAGCCAATTACGTGCAGTCATAAATGCGATCGCTCCAGAGATAGGAGTAGAACCCGATGAATTTTCTGCTCTAGCTGAGGCTTTGTCTTATTCTTTAGTTATTACTTGGTCAGATACAAGTGTTTGCGACTACTACGATGTGATTTTTATACAACGCCCAAGTCAGGGGCGAATCCCTAAGAGAGTGTTTACTCCCACTCAAAAACAAACTCAGCGTGACTGGCGATTATATGCCAACCAACCTTTACAGCCAAAGTTGAAACGTCAACTTATACCCCAACTGCGGAGTTATCTAGAAACACATCTACCAGAGTACATGATGCCAAATGCTTTCGTCATGTTGGATGCTATACCACTGACAGCCAATGGCAAAATTGACCGTCGGGCCTTACCGTCTCCAGAACAAATCCGTCTAGAGTTGGCAAATACCTTTGTCCCCCCATGTACTCCCATAGAGGAAATCCTGGCTCTGATCTGGGCTGAAGTTTTGGGCATCGAACAGGTGGGTATCCACGACAACTTCTTTGAACTAGGAGGAGACTCAATTCGGGGTATCCAGGCGATCGCCAAAGCTAGGCAAATGGGTTGCGATTTTTCCCTACCGCAGCTATTCCAACATCAAACAATTCAAGAATTGGCAAGTTTAGTTAGCCAAGAATTAAGTTCTTTACCCACACAAAAGACAGAGGCATTCAGCCTCATCTCTGAAGAACAGCGTCTAAATTTACCAGAAGGTGTAGAGGATGCCTATCCACTCGCAGCTCTACAAGCAGGGATGGTCTTTCACAGTGAGTATAGTACTAACGTCCCAATCTACCACGATGTCTTTACTTACCACATTCGAGCTACTCTCAACATCGAGGCTTTACACAGTGTCATCAAACAGGTAGTCAATCGTCATCCAGTGCTACGTACCAGCTTCGCCTTCACTAACTACCAACAGCCACTACAACTGGTTTATCAGCAAGTCGATGTTCCTTTAAACTTAGATGATCTGAGTCATTTATCGACCACTGAACAAGAATTAGCCCTAGATACTTGGATTGAACAAGAGAAAACACGGCATTTTGATTGGAATGTTCCGCCATTACTGCGCTTTCATCTACATCGCCGCAGTTCTGAAACATTTAATTTGACCTTGAGCTTCCACCACTCTATTCTTGACGGTTGGAGTGTGGCCTCGCTGCTGACTGAATTGTTGCAACAATACTTATATATTCTCAGCAAAAATGTTCTGCCTCTGCCAGCACCACCGACAATTACCTTTCGAGATTTCGTGGCATTAGAGCAAATAACCTTGAAATCTCAAGAATGCCAAGAATATTGGCAACAGCAACTCAGCGACATGACAATTACCAAACTACCACGGTGGTCAAAGTCGAACCGCGACATTAAAAATTGGGATTCGTCAGTTTTTATATCTTCAAGAGTTTCTCAGGGTTTAAAACAACTCAGTAAAGCGACGGGAGTTCCCCTCAAAAGTGTTTTGTTAGCCGCTCATTTAAGGGTGTTGAGCTTCTTAACTAACCAGACAGATATTCTCACAGGTTTAGTATCTAATGGCAGACTAGAAGATACTGATGGAGAAAGGGTACTAGGATTATTTCTGAATACTTTGCCATTTCGTTTAAAACTCCTTGGTGGCACTTGGACAGACTTAGTGCGGCAAACCTTCGATACTGAACGGGAATGCTTGTCTTTTCGACGATATCCTCTGGCTGAATTGCAACGGAATTTTGGTGGAGAGCCTTTGTTCGAGACTGCGTTTAACTTCATTCATTTCCACGTTTACCAGGACATCATAGGTGTTAAAGATTTAGAAGTATTAGGTGGTAAGTTTTTTAATCAAACCAACTTCACTTTAGTAGCTAACTTTAGTCTGCATCCCATTTCTTCCCAAGTAGAGCTAATCCTGAAATACGATGGTAATCAGTTAGGTGAAGAACAGATAAAAATGATTGGCGGATACTATCAAGAAGCTCTAACAGCAATTGCCAGTCAAGGGCCAGAACGATATGAAAAGCATTGTTTACTATCAGATAGAGAACAACATCGGCTGTTGGTGGCATGGAATGACACTCATGCTGACTATGCTCAAGATAAATGCATTCATCAGTTATTTGCAGAGCAAGTAGAACGTAGTCCCGATGCTGTGGCGGTAGTATTTGAAAATCAGCAATTGACCTATCGACAGTTGAATGAGCGGGCTAATCAGTTAGCTCATTATTTACAAACACAAGGCGTAAAACCAGAAGTACTAGTAGGCATTTGCGTAGAGCGATCGCCAGAGATGATTATCGGAATGCTGGCTATTCTCAAAGCTGGTGGAGCATACTTGCCGCTCGATCCGGCATACCCTCAAGAACGCCTATCCGGGATTTTGACAGATGCCAAACCAGCAGTCCTATTGACCCAGAAGCAACTGATTGACAAGTTAGGAGAACACCAAGCCCATATAGTTTGTCTGGATAGCTATTGGCATCACACCCAAGAGAGCCAACAAGACCCGATCTGTGCTACTAGCATCGATAACTTGGTTTACGTAATTTATACTTCCGGCTCCACAGGCCGACCCAAAGGAGTCCAAATCACCCATGCAGGACTACTAAATCTGGTATGTTGGCATCAAGATAATTATCAAGTAACATCAGCTGACCGAGCAACCCAACTGGCTGGAGTAGCATTTGATGCAGCTGTTTGGGAAATTTGGCCTTACCTGACCTGTGGTGCAAGTGTGTATTTACCAAATGAAGAAATTCGGATTGCACCACTACAACTGCGAGATTGGCTAGTATCCCAAGCAATCACCATCAGTTTTCTGCCCACACCCTTGGCAGAGAGCATCTTGTTGTTGGATTGGCCAAAGAATGTCGCTTTACGCACCTTACTAACTGGTGGAGACAAACTGCATCATTATCCGGCTAATTCGCTACCATTCAACTTGGTCAATAATTACGGCCCAACGGAGAATACAGTGGTTGCAACTTCTGGGTTGGTTCCAGTCAAGGAGGAATTTGACAGCAGCCCAGCGATCGGGCGACCGATTGCTAATACGCAAATTTATCTTTTAGATGCCAATTTGCAACCTGTACCGATTGGTGCTCCAGGTGAGTTACATATCAGTGGTGCTGGTTTAGCTCGGAATTACCTCAACCGCCCAGATTTAACAAATGAGAAATTTATTGCCAATCCCTTTAGCCAAGAATCGGGTGCAAGGCTGTACAAAACTGGCGATTTAGCCCGCTATTTGGACAATGGAGAGATTGAATATCTCGGTCGGATCGATCACCAAGTTAAGATTCACGGCTTCCGCATTGAATTAGGAGAAATCGAGACTGTACTCAACTACCACCCAGCAGTAGAACAAGCAGTAGTCATACTGCCAGAAGACATCCCTGGTAACAAACGCCTGGTAGCTTATGTAGTTACACAAAACCAGTCTACAGATAGAAATGATCTGCGCCGTTTCTTACAGCAGAAATTGCCAGATTACATGATTCCTTCAGCTTTTGTGTTCTTAGAAGCTTTGCCATTAACCCCCAATGGTAAGGTAGACCGCAAAATGTTACCTTTACCAGAAGCAGAACTGACACGAGAACAAGAGTTTGTCCCCCCACAGACATCTATTGAGCAGATTTTAGCCACTATTTGGGAAGATGTCTTGAGACTCAAGCAAGTAAGTCGCTACGATAAATTCTTTGAAATTGGTGGTGACTCCATTCTCAGTATTCAAGTAGTCGGCCGCGCTCGTCAAGCAGGTATTAAAATTACCCCAAGACAGATATTCCAATATCCCACCCTTGCAGAACTCGCTGCTGTAGCCGATACTGCTACATCAATATTGGCTCAACAGGATTTAGTGACAGGAGTTGTACCGCTCACTCCGATTCAACATTGGTTCTTTGAGCAAAATCGCTCTGATTTGCACCATTTCAACCAATCAGTGTTGCTGCAAGTACCCTCTCACCTGAAACCGGAGTTATTGTCCCAAGCAATTAGCAAATTACTAGAGCATCACGATGCTTTGCGGCTGCGGTTTGTCTTTGAAGAAGGGAAATGGCAGCAAACAAGCGATCGCATTTCTGATACAATACCTTTCCAAGTCATCGACTTATCCCCAACTCCTCAGCCGCTACACGCACAAACCTTAGAGCAAATAGCAACTACCCAACAGGCTAGCTTGGATCTGTCAACAGGGCCGTTAATCAGAGTGGTACTGTTTCAATTAGGCAATAACTGTGATAGTCGATTACTGATCATCATCCATCACCTCGCTGTCGATGGAGTCTCCTGGCGGATTTTACTAGAAGATTTGTTCACAGCTTACCAGCAGCTAGAACAACAAGAGACTATCCAATTGCCACTTAAGACCTTGGCTTTTCAAGATTGGGCAATGCTTTTGCAAGAATATGGAAAAAGTGAAGTGGTGCGATCGCAGTTAAACTACTGGTTAAAGCAGCCTTGGTCGGAAGTAAATTCTTTACCAGTAGATCATCCAACAGGAAAACAAAACAATTCAGTAGCTAGTATTGCCGATATATCCGTTAATCTCAGCCAAGAACAAACTCGCGCCCTATTACAAAAAGTTCCCTCTGCCTACAATACCCAAATCAACGATGTCCTGCTCACAGCTCTAGTGCAGACTTTGGCAGAATGGACAGGAAAATCTACAGTATTACTTGACCTAGAAGGACATGGACGGGAAGATTTGTTTGTAGATGTGGATATATCTAGAACAGTAGGCTGGTTTACTAGCATATTTCCCGTAGTATTGCAACTACCAAATCAAAACCATCTAGGAGAAGCTCTCAAATCCATTAAAGAACAGTTACGAGCCATTCCCCAAAGAGGCATCGGCTACGGAATCTTACGTTATCTGAGTCAGGAGCAAGAAATTTCTGCTCAAATAGCAGCAATACCTTTGAGGGAAATCAGTTTTAACTATTTGGGTCAATTCGATCAGGGACAAGGACTCGAATTGGCTCCTGAGTCTAAAGGATCTAATCATAGTCTCAAAGGCGATCGCACTCATCTATTAGATATTACTGCCAGAGTCATAGAAGGGCAGTTGCAAGTTAACTGGAGCTACAGCCGTCATATCCATCAGAATTCCACAGTGGAATTACTAGCTCAGAAGTATCTCGAAGCTTTGCTCAAACTGATTGACCATTGTCTGTCTTCTGAAGTTGGGGGATACACTCCCTCTGATTTTCCAGTGGCAAACTTAAATCAACAGGAACTAGACGAAATTTTGGCAGAAATCGATTAAGGAGGATAAAAAGACAATGGTCGCTGAAAAATCTCAACAAAGCAAAAACGTAGAGTCAATTTATCCTCTTTCTCCCATGCAACAGGGGATGCTCTTTCATAGCATTTATGCTCCAGACTCAGGAGTTTATTGCACCCAAACACTGATTACCATCTGTGGGGCTATCAACGTTGTTGCTTTTAAGCGGGCTTGGGAAAAAGTCGTAGAGCGGCACTCAGTATTACGAACGCTTTTCCTCTGGGAGAAGCGTCAACAGCCTCTACAAGTAGTGCGAAAGCAGGTAGATTTACCTTGGTATGATCTAGATTGGCGCAACCTTTCCCTAAAAGAGCAACAAGAGCGTCTAGATTCATTGTTGCAAACAGAACGCCAAAAAGGGTTTCAACTCAACCAAGCCCCTTTGATGCGCTGTCATCTAATTCAGCTATCCGATGAAACCTATAAATTTCTCTGGAATCGCCATCACATTACATTAGATGGTTGGAGCTTACCCATCATTTACCAAGAAGTCTTAACCTTCTATACAGCCAACAATCAAGGTCAAAGCTGCTATCTTCCTCCTCCTCGTCCCTACCAAGACTACATTGTCTGGCTACAGCAGCAAGACTTATCTGTGGCTGAGATATTTTGGCGGCGAACCCTTGAGGGCTTTACTGCTCCTACCCCACTCATGGTAGACCAACCCCAGGTGCTTGATTCTGGAGTACAACCGACTTATCAAGAACAGGATCTCCATTTATCCCGTGCAACTACTCAAGGATTGCAATCCTTGGGGTTGCAGTATGGTCTGACTTTATCAACTTTGATCCAAGCAGCTTGGGCAATCCTACTCAGTCGCTACAGTGGAGAGCCAGAGGTTTTATTTGGTGTGACGGTTTCCGGCCGTCCTGCCAATTTGTCGGCGGTAGAAAATATGGTGGGGTTGTTTATTAACACTTTACCACTGCGAATATCCATCCCTAAGTCAGAATCAATTTTACCTTGGCTACAGCAGTTACAGCAAAAACAGGCAGAACTTCAGGAGTACTCTTACAGCACTTTGGCGGAAGTACAAAAGATGAGTGATGTGCCGCCAGGAGTCCCCTTATTTGAGAGTTTGGTGGTGTTTGAGAACTATCCTATGGATAGTTTATCAGAAGAGCCAGGTCAATTATTGCCAGTTAGCAAGGTGGAGAACTTTGAAGAGACAAACTATCCTTTAACTGTGGCAGCAATACCCAAAAAAGACTTTCTCATCAAATTTAATTACGACACTAACCGTTTTGCCACCGATACAATTGTACGCATGGCTGGTCATTTACAGACCTTGTTAGAAGCGATCGCAGCTAATCCCCAGCAGCAGGTAGGTCAATTGTCGCTGTTGACCAAAGTAGAACAGCATCAGCTATTGGTGGAGTGGAACGATACTCAAGTTGACTATCCTCAAGATAAATGTATTCATCAGCTATTTGAAGAACAAGTAAAACTTCACCCCGAAGCAGTAGCAGTCATATTTGAAGGTCAACAATTGACCTACCAACAGTTAAATGAACGAGCTAATCAGTTAGCTCACTATTTACAAGAAAAAGGGGTAGAGCGAGAAGTATTAGTAGGAATATTTGTAGAACGTTCCCTGGAGATGATAGTAGGAGTATTAGGAATTTTAAAGGCAGGAGGAGCTTATTTACCTTTAGACCCTAGTTATCCAGCAGACCGTTTAGTTTATATGCTCTCGGATGCGGCGGTATCAATATTGCTTACCCAGCAATCCTTAGTAGATTCTTTACCAGAAAATCAAGCTCAAGTGCTGTGTTTAGATAGTGATTGGCAGATAATTGCTCAGTATAGCCAGCAAAATCCCGTCAGCCAGGTGACATCAGAAAATTTGGCTTATGTCATTTATACCTCTGGCTCAACAGGTCAGCCCAAGGGAGTGATGAATATTCATCAGGGTATTTGCAATAATTTATTGCAGACAATTGATGCTTCCCCACTGACGATAAGCGATGCCGACAGCGAGCAAAACCAACGCATCCTGCAAATAGCTCCTTTTAATTTTGATGCTTCAGTCTTGGAAATTTTATTGCCCTTAACATCTGGAACAACTCTAGTAGTGGCTAAACCTGAAGGTCATAAAGATATTGCTTATTTAATTAATCTGATAGATCAACATAAAATTACTCAAATATTTTTTGTTCCCTCCATGTTGCGAGTTTTTTTGCAACAAATAAACTTAGAAAATTGCCGTTGTTTAAAACGAGTATTTTGTGGTGCAGAAGCACTATCCTATGATCTGAGTCAACGATTTTTTGAGCGATTAAACTGTGAATTACATAATCTTTATGGCCCCACGGAAGCATCTATTGATACCACTTTATGGCGGTGTACACCACAGTCTAATTATCAAGTAATTCCCATTGGTCGCCCCATTGCTAATACCCAAATTTATATCCTCGATTCTGAGCTACAACCACTTCCTATTGGCATTCCTGGAGAACTGCATATTGGGGGTGTTCCTTTAGCTAGAGGTTATCTCAACCAACCAGAATTAACTGCCAAAAAATTCATTGACAATCCCTTTGGCAATGGCAAATTGTATAAAACAGGGGATTTAGCTCGTTATTTACCAGATGGGAATATTGAATATCTTGGTCGCATTGATAATCAAGTCAAGCTACGAGGCTTACGTATTGAGTTAGGCGAAGTAGAATCGACTTTAGACACTCATCCCCAAGTAGTCCAAACAGTTGTGATTCTGCGAGAGGATACTGCTGAAAACCAACGATTAGTAGCTTATGTGGTGAGAAAAGACCAGTCGTTAATTCCTAGGGAATTACGCAGTTTCTTACAGCAGAAATTACCTAGTTATATGATACCTTCAGCTTTTGTGATGCTGTCAGAACTGCCATTAAATTTTAATGGCAAGATAGACTATAAACAATTACCCAAACCCGATGAAAGATCCATAATAGAATCACCCTATTTAGCCCCACGTAATGAAACAGAAAGCATACTAGTAAATATTTGGCAACAAGTTCTCAAGGTCTCGAACATAGGAGTCAATGATAACTTCCTTGATTTGGGGGGACACAGCCTAAAAGCAATTTCTCTAGTCAGCCAAATTCAAGAAAAACTAGGTCTTCCCTTTCAACTCAAACAAGTATTCCTGCACCCTACAATTGCAGAACAGGCAGAATTATTAATCGCTGGTGCGCCTATTGATGTCCCGATAATTCCCCATTTAGCTGAACAAGAAACATATCAAACATCTCATGCACAAAAACGCTTCTTTGTACTGCAACAGATGGATTTAAGCAATACGGCTTATCATATTGTTTCTACAATCAAGATAGCAGGAGTTTTTCAGCCTAGTGCTTTTGAAAAAGCGATGCAGGTTTTGATTAATCGCCATGAATCTTTACGGACATCATTTATATTAGTCAATGGTGAGCCGAGGCAAATAATACTTACAGATTATCATTTTTATATCGGATTTCAAGATTGGATTAATGAACCTGATGCCCAAAACCGCATACTAGAAATTATTCAAGAAAAGAAAGAACCTTTCAATTTAGAAAACAGCCCTCTGTTACGGGCTAATATTTATAAGTTGTCAGATAATGAATATATTTTATTCATGGAAATCCATCATATTATTTGTGATGGCTGGTCGATGGATTTATTAGCTCAAGAATGCTTAAAATATTACAATTACTTTGTCAAAGGCTTACAACCAAATCCAGATAGTCTGCCCATACAATACAAAGATTATGCAGCTTGGCAAGCCAATATTTTGCGAAGTGAGGGTAATAGGAAAAACTTAGATTACTGGCGGCAAAAACTGGATAATGGGCAAATACCCCGCGTTCACTTACCCACAGACTTTCTGCGACCTCCTATCAAGACTTACAATGGTTCTCATTTAAGCTGGACATTCAAACCAGAAATTGTCTCTGGGTTGCGAACGATTTGTAGACAAACAGAAAGCACTTTGTTTATCGGACTGGTAGCAGCAGTAAAAGTATTACTTTATCGCTACACTGGTCAGCATGACATTTCTATTGGTACAGAAATTGCCACTCGCAACCATCCACAACTGCAATCTTTAATCGGCTTATTTCTCAATACACTTGTAATCCGTGATGAATTAGACCCCAAACAAGGCTATAAAAATCTGCTCACAAAAGTTCGCCAAACCGTCACAGAAGCATTTGAGCATTCTAATTACCCATTTGATATTTTGGTAGAACAACTAACAATTTCAAGAGAAATTAACCGCACACCATTGTTTGATATTTTAGTGCTGTTGCAAAATTTTGGTCAAACTGTAGTAGAAGAAGTAAAAATAGAATCCCTGGATTTACTAACTCCTACAAGCAAATTTGACCTCTCTTTTATTTTTATCGAACAAAATGATGAACTCAGGTTAGATTTAATTTACAACACAGATATATTCCAAGCAGATAGGATGCAAAAAGCTCTGATTCATTTGGAGAAGTTGCTGACTGAGATGGTAGCAAATCCTAGTCAAGCAGTGTGTGAAATTTCTCTTTTATCAGCAGCAGAAACCTCTTTAATTGAAAGCTTTATTCAACCAATTCCTCGTTTAGAGACACAGACAGTCATTCATGACTTGAACGAACAGGTAAAAGCTACACCAGAAAAAGCATCAATTATTTATTTTGGGGGAGAATTGAGCTATCTGGAATTAGATATATTAACTAATTCTTGGGCTAATATCTTCAATGATTTAGGAACTCAAAAAGATACCATTTGCGGTGTAATTTTAGAAGGGGATTACCGTCAGGTA
The DNA here is from genome assembly GCF_020829445.1 of Nostoc sp. CHAB 5836. Taxonomy (GTDB): domain Bacteria; phylum Cyanobacteriota; class Cyanobacteriia; order Cyanobacteriales; family Nostocaceae; genus Nostoc. Next base: position 16,062 of record NZ_JAIVFV010000034.1, on the reverse strand, counting down.
GTAGCGATGCTGGCTGTATTCAAAGCTGGGGGAATTTATTTACCTCTGCGTTTGGATGAACCGGAAGAACGCTATTCACGAATGATGTTAAAAACATCTCCCTCAATCGTGGTGACAGCAGCAGAATATTTAGATGTAGTGAAACCCAGATTAGCAGTATTACCAAAACCTCCATATATATTGGTGGTTACTACTAATAAAGTTCAGCAATACTATGAATGGAATGGTGCAAATTATCAATGCTTGAACGTAGTCAAAAGCGATAGTAAAAAAGCTCTATTAATGCCTGATGCTGATGATTCTAACTATATTATGTTCACTTCCGGCTCAACAGGTGAACCTAAAGCAATACTTGGTAGTCATGGAAGCTTGCGTCACTTCATAAATTGGGAAAAAATTGAATTCGGCATTAATCGGAACTGGCGCTGTTTACAAATTGCTCAAATTAACTTTGATGCTTATCTGAGAGAAACTCTTGTTACTTTATGTTCTGGAGGAACTCTCTATATTCCTGATAGTACAGACCGTGAAGATTCGGAGCGTTTGCTATTGCGGTTAGGAGAATGGCAGATTAATTTACTGCATACGGTACCTTCGGTGATGCGCTTGTTTTTAAACATCGGTCGCCATTTAGCCAATGCTGACCAAATACTGAAAAATTTGCAGATTTTGGTGTTGGGAGGAGAACCTTTATTTGTCAAAGAACTTTGTGAATGGCATCAAGTTTTTGGTAATCAAACAGAATTTGTCAACATTTATGGAGCTAGTGAAACAACTTTTGTCAAGCATTTTTACCGGATTACTGACCCTAATAAGATTTCTTATGCGCGAGTTCCGGCGGGAAAAACATTGTCAGATGCGGCGTTTGCAGTCATCGATGGCTCTCGTCCCTGCGCTGTCGGAGAAGTTGGGGAAATTTTTGTCAAATCGCCTTATTTAACAAAAGGTTATTACCAAGATGAAAACTTAACTAATTTGGTTTTTGTGCCAAATCCTTTGAATAATGGCAGTGATTTAGTTTATCGCACAGGTGATTTAGGACGACTGCTACCAGATATGAATTTGGAAGTAATAGGACGCAGCGATAACCAAGTTAAATTGAATGGGGTACGAATTGAATTAAGAGAAATTGAAGATGCAATTTCTGCTATTGATGGTGTAGAAAAAGTATTGGTAGTTGCGGATAAAAAGGAAGGATTGGTAACATTAACTGCATATTATCAGGGAAATGACACTGCAAACCATGAACACATCATAAGAAAAGTCAAACAAGTGTTACCCATTTATATGCAACCAACCTTTGTGATGCGGTTAGAGTATTTCCCTCTATTACCAAATGGGAAAATCAATCGCCTAGTGTTGCCAAAACTAGCAGAAAATATTGCACAAATAACCAATAAATTGACTAGTTTCAGCAAACAAGAAAGTTTATTAGCCTCGGTTTGGAATGAACTCTTAGAAGTGGAAGTGAGTGACATTCAACAATCATTCTTTGAACTAGGGGGAAATAGTCTCAAAGCGATGCGCTTGGTGTCGCAAATCCGCAACTGCTTTGGAATCTCACTACGATTGCGGGAAATTTTTACTAATAATACCTTAAAAGAACAAGCTGACTTAATTCAATCACGGCAGGCAAAATGATAACTTCAGAACGATGGGGCGCTATTAAAACACTACCACAGCAAAAATATTATGAAGTATCCCATGCTCAACGACGTATGTGGATTCTGCATCATATAGATGAATATTCCAGCGCTTATAATATTAGGCTGGCAATGAGAATAAATGGTTGTTTAGATATTTTTGCATTTGAGTCAGCTTTCCAACAACTTGTGAGCCGCCACGAGATTTTGCGAACTACTTTTACTAGTGTGGCTGGAAATATTCAGCAAATTGTTCATGAACAAGTAGCTCAAGAACAGCTACTATTTTTTAGAGATTTAAGAGGGAAAAGTGATGCTGAAATAGTAGCTGATACCTGGATTAAAGAGTCAGCAAATTCGCGCTTTGATTTAGAAAAATTATCCCTAATGCGAGTTTTACTAGTGCAGATCAAGTCAGATGAATTTTTATTTTGTTTGACTATACACCATATTATTGGTGATGCGCGATCGCTCGATATTATTTTCCAAGAATTTATCACTTTGTACTCTGCTTATACTCAACAAAAAAACGCTACCTTACCTCAACTACCATTGCAATATAAAGATTATGCTGCATGGCAAAATAAGTTGTTAGAAAGTGAGGAGGTAATAGAACAGCATGATTATTGGTGCGATCGCTTTGCACAACAACCACCTATACTTAACTTACCAACTGACTTTCCCCGACCTAAGTTTAAATCTTCTCAAGCAGCTCTATATACTTATCGTTTCAGTCCCAGTCTGAGCGATCAATTACGCACTTTGGCTGCTAAGAATCATACAACTCTATTTATTACTCTCTTAACTTTATTTAAAATATTACTCTACCGTTATACCGGACAGGGTGATTTAGTAATTGGTGTACCTATTTCTGGACGCAATCATCCAGATTTGGAAAACCAAATTGGATTTTATATCAATACCCTGGCATTAAGAACTTTACTCCCAGAAGAAGGAACTTTTAAACAAGCGCTGACAGAAGTGACAAATACTTGCCTCGACGCTTATGAATTTAGTGATTATCCTTTTGATAAATTAGTATCTACCCTCGATTTAGAACGTGATTTATCCCGAAATCCGTTGTTCGACGTGATGTTTTCACTGCTAAGTCAAGAAAGTAAAGCAGTGATGAAAATTCCCGGTATTGAGCATCAAGAATACCCTCTAGCACCACGCACTGCCCAATTTGATTTGAGTTGGAGTTTTTTTGAAGATGCTAATGATTTAAAATTGGTCATAGAATACGAACCGGATATTTTTAGAGATGAGGCGATCGCCAGAATGAGCGGTCACTTTTTACAAATAATTCAGGCTGTAGTTGATAATCCGGATTGCCAATTGTCACAAATTAATTTATTAACCACCGGAGAACGTGATCAGTTACTAATAGAATGGAACAACACAGCAGTTTCATATCCTCAAGAGAAATGTATTCATCAGCTATTTGAAGAACAAGTAAAACTTACTCCCGATGCAGTAGCAGTCATATTTGCAGGTCAACAATTGACCTACCAACAGTTAAATGAGCAAGCTAATCAGTTAGCTCACTATTTGCAAACAAAAGGTGTAGAACCAGAAGCATTGGTGGGAATTTTTGTTGAGCGATCGCTGGAAATGGTTGTAGGACTATTGGGGATTTTAAAAGCAGGGGGAGCATATCTCCCTTTAGATCCTAGTTATCCAGCAGCACGTTTGGCTTATATGCTCTCGGATTCGGCGGTATCAATATTGCTTACCCAGCAATCCTTAATAGCCTCTTTACCAGAAAATCAAGCTCAAGTGCTGTGTTTAGATAGTGATTGGCCGATAATTGCTAAATATAGTCAGCAGAATCCCATTACTCAGGTGACATGGGAAAATTTGGTTTATGTCATTTACACTTCTGGTTCTACAGGTCAGCCGAAGGGGGTGATGAATATCCATCGGGGTATTTGCAATAATTTGTTGCGGACGATCGCGGCTTATCCACTTACAACAAGCGATGCGGTTCTGCAAATAACTCCTTTCAGTTTTGATGTTGCAACATGGGAAATCTTCTGGCCTTTAATAGCCGGTGCTACTTTAATCTTAGCTAAACCTGAAGGTCATAAAGATACTGCTTACCTAATTAATTTAATAGCCCAACAACAAGTTACCCAAATCAATTTTGTTCCCTCAATACTGCGAGTTTTTATTCAGGAATTAAACTTAGAAGATTGTCGTTGCTTGCAGCGAGTGTTTTGTGGTGGAGAAGCCCTATCCTATGAACTGACTCAACGGTTTTTTGAGCGGTTTGATTGTGAATTGTACAATTTTTATGGCCCAACAGAAACAGCAGTTGATGCCACTTTCTGGCAGTGTACACCACAGTCTCATTATCAGATAATTCCCATTGGTCGCCCCATTGCCAATACCCAGATTTACATCCTCGATTCTGAGCTACAACCGCTTCCTATTGGCATTCCTGGAGAATTGCATATTGGAGGCGCTTCATTAGCTAGAGGTTATCTCAACCGACCAGAATTAACTGCTCAAAAATTTATTGACAATCCTTTTGGTAATGGCAAATTATATAAAACTGGCGATTTAGCTCGTTATTTACCAGATGGCAATATCGAATTTCTTGGTCGCATCGATAACCAAGTCAAGCTGCGGGGCTTACGTATCGAATTAGGAGAAATTGAATCAATTTTAGACAATCATCCCCAAGTAGCGCAAACAGTTGTGATTCTGCGAGAAGATACCACTGAACACCAACGGTTGGTAGCTTATGTAGTCAGAAAAGACCAGTCATTGACACCTAGCGATCTGCGCCGTTTCCTACAGCAGAAATTGCCAGCTTACATGATACCTTCAGCTTTTGTCATGCTGTCAGAACTGCCATTAAATCCTAATGGCAAGATAGATCACAAAAAATTGCCAAAACCTGATGAAACATCAATAGTAGAATCACCGTATTTAGCTCCACGTAATCAAACAGAAAACATCTTAGTAAACATTTGGGAAAAAGTCCTACAAGTGTCAAAAATAGGAGTGAATGATAACTTCTTCGATTTAGGTGGACATTCATTACAGGCAATGAATCTCATGACGGTAATTTATCAAGAGATGGAGATTGAAATTCCTTTGTCAATGATTTATGAAAAACCTACATTGGTAGAATTAAGTGAGTATATCATCTATGCCAAAGAGATGAATATCCAACCTAAAGAACGCCCCTACGTAGTTTTCAATAAACAGCAAGAAAAAGCGATATTTCTATTTCCTCCAGCCCTGGGTTTTGCCACAGCTTATGCAAAGCTAGCTGATTATTTAAAAGATTATGCTGTCTACACTTTTAGATATATTGCCGATGAACAAACTTTAGAAAAATATGCCGATTTGATAGACCACCTAGCACCAAATCAAGATATAAAATTGATGGGACACTCAGCAGGAGGTTTCTTAGCAATATTGATGGCTCAACAGCTAGAAAGGCGCGATCGCGTGGTTTCTGATGTGATTTTAATAGATACTTATCGAGGGGGTCGTGAAGCTAATCAAGCCGAGATGTCAGAAATTAAAGAAGGGGTTGATACTTTCTTATTAAATCCTAAACGTCAGGAATTGAGACGTTACTTTCTGGAGAACCAAAAGTTACGCGATCGCACATACAATCAAGTTTGGGAATACTTTAATTTTCTCTGGAATTCAGACCTCAAAAATCTACAGATTAATGGAACTATTCATCTCGTGCGTGCTGAGGAAAACTATGATTTAGAAGATGACTGGACACAAGCTACAAAAAGGCAAAAAATCAATCATTATGCCTATGGCGCTCATCGTCAGATGATCGATCCCCCCTATCTCAATCAAAACGCCACTATTATTAATGCGATTCTCAGTCAGAATTGAGAGTTCAGAATATCTATTGATTTTTAGATATAGTTTTAATCAAAAAGTCTGACTCTTGAATTCTATTTTAAAATGTATTGAAACAGCTTTCCTACTTCTAAAATTTAGGACTATATGACTAAAGAGCCTGCATATCCGCCATCATAGCCCTTAACTCCTCCTTTTTCAGTTGTTTTCACAGTTTGAGAGTCTATAATTCCAGCGGATGGTTCTATGTCTCGTCCTTCGAGTTGCCTGAGTTGCGATGGCGTAACCGCCCGCTGGAAGCGATCGCGCAATACGAGCAAGAAATTCAAATAGCCGATAATTCAGATGGATAAACCCGGATTTATCACAAACTCTGAAAACACAGAGTTTATAACTGCTAAAATGTATATATGGCAAGCATTTCAGCAGTTATAGACAATGACCAGACCAGCAGTGCGTAGTCAAAGCCCGCCGCAGGTATCGCTACCAAAACACTTCAAATTTGAACAGGGAAAGTCACCGGCTCCGGTGAATAGGAGTATTTACGGGAAGCCAAAGCAAAAAATCCCCTGGCTGAACTCTATAGGTAGCGCAAATTTTATCTAATACGCTGCCTGTGGGTATATAGCCGGGGTCATTGCATAGAGGATGAGCGGTATCTCTGCCAAGCATATAGCGGTTCTCAATTGCATGGAATACAGACCTAACCCCCAGCCCCTTCCCTTCTAGCGTTGGGGAGTAAGATTCAAAGCCTCTCTCCTCTTAGGAGAGAGGAATGGAAGTGAGGTCAAAACTGTACTGCACTCAAGGGAGAACCGCTATAAGTTCGCAGATCAGCTAGAGTAAAGTTACAGTGACTCAAAAAAGCATGATGTCTTTACTTCTGGTCAACGACGCTCAAAATAATTTACAAAAGCTAATCGACCAAGTTTCAGCGCAGGGTCAACCCATTATTATTCAGGGTGAGCGTGGTAATGCGATTCTGCTTGCCGAAAAAGACTGGTCTGCTATTCAGGAAACTCTTTACTTATTATCTGTCCCTGGAATGCGAGAATCTATAAAAGAAGGGTTAGCAACTCCTATTGAAGAATGTGATGGGGAGTTAGATTGGTGAGTTGGAAGTTAGTTTATACAAGACAAGCGCAAAAAGACGCTTATAAGTTAGCTTCTAGTAATTTGAAGGAAAAAGCGGAGGAATTACTTGCAGTTCTTGAAGAAAATCCTTTTCAAAATCCTCCGCCTTATGAAAAGCTGGTTGGTGACCGAAAAAATGGGATTCAAGCCCCGTCCTTCTAGGACGGCTTTTCTTGATTTCTAATATACTGCTTAAGAACTTCTAGCGGCGCTCCACCTACAGAAATCGCAAAATAGCTAGGACTCCATAAAGCTTCTTTGTGAGGTTTTTTGTATCCTTCTTGTCCGTAACGACGGCTGGAAACTCCTTTTAGTGCATTAACTATTTGAGACACAGACAGCTTGGGTGGATATTCAATCAGCGAGTGAACATGATTCCCTTCACCATTAAATTCGATCACTTGGAAATCCATTTTTTTGGCAACTTCTTGAAACGACTTTTCAATCAGATCAAGGCTTTCTAGCGTAAATATAGACCTCCGATATTTTGTCACACAGACCAAATGTATTTTTAAGTCTGTAACACTATGTCTTTCTCTTCTAAATATAGTTGTCATTGTATGCAGACCAATGTATAATCATTTTTTAGACCAATTATAGCATTAGCCATGAAAGCGAGGTATCAATACCGTTTCTACCCGACAGACCAACAGCGACAGCTTTTAGCTCAGTTGTTTGGTTGCGTCCGTGTGGTTTGGAATGATGCCTTGGCTATCTGCAAGCAGTCAGAAAAACTACCAAGCAACAATGACTTGCAAAAGTTGGTAATTACTCAAGCAAAGAAAACTATTGAACGACAATGGTTATCCGAGGTTTCTAATATCCCTTTGCAACAATCCGTAGCAGACTTAGGGGTAGCCTACAAAAACTTTTTCGATTCCCTTAAAGGTAAGCGTAAAGGTAAAAAAGTTGGTAAACCCAAGTTTAAAAAGAAAACTAATCAACAATCAGCACGATTTAGGATTGGTGGCTTTTCTTTTCAGAAAGAACAAGTCTATCTAGCTAAAATCGCATTACGAGTAAGTTTTAGAACGAGCGATCGCTACAGCTTGCTCTAACTTGTCGAGAGTTTTGACCTGGCGGACTAAGGAGCGAGTTTGAGAGGGTTTAGTGATTTTCACCCTCAGTTCCTCTGGCAGGGTATCAACTACTTTCTTCGCAGATAGCAAATCTCTGACGCGGCGATATCCCCCGTGTTTGGTCAACTCGCTTTCGCAATAAGCTTCAAAGCTAAGGTGTCCACCATCTTGGTAATAGCCTTTATCTCGCATAAGACGCAGTTCATCGGATGCTTGCCACTCAAAACGGTCGATGGCGGTGAAGGTTTCCTGGATGCTGGTGTTGAGGTTGCTGTAAGTAGAACAACGCAAATAAAGCTAACTGGCTAAGGCTGTCATTTGTCATTTGTCCTTCGTCATTTGTAAGGGTTTAAGGTGTATTTACGTTTCGTAACATAGGTTAGTTTATTCTTGCCTACTTACTTAGTCAATAGCTAAAGTTGTTTGGGAACAGTCTAGTGTCAGCATTGTTTCACCTTTATATGCTGCATATACACACAAAAAACAGCGCTTAATACTTTTAGTTTCTTTTAATATCATGTTCGGATAATCGCTTATGATAAAAGTAAAGAGTGCAACTATGAACTATGCCGAAACGGATCAGTATAGCCACACATTTAAACATTTCCGAGTTAGAACAGGTTTATCGTCAGGCAAAAGACGGAGTAGAAAGTCGCCAATGTCAGATTATATGGTTATTAGCACAAGGGAAAAAAACCGAAGAAGTTGAGGAAGTAACAGGCTATAGCAGAACATGGATCTACGGATTAGTTAAAAGGTATAACGAATCGGGCATTTCTGGAATAGGCGATCGCCGCAGTGAAAATCAGGGAGCAAATACCCTAATAGACGATATCCACCAAGCACGTGCTATGCGTTGCAGCTAACACTTCGCTGCAAAAGACTAGACCTCTTGCATAAGTCGAATAGACCCCCCTTAATCCCCTCGATATTTTGGTGGGAAACTTGAAATCTTGCCCCCTCCCCTTTATAAGGGGAGGGTCGCGGAGGGGTGATTCAAGGATTTTTGCAAGAGGTCTACTGAATCGATATCTGGGTTGGGATGCAAAGAAGCAAGCGTCTGGGCACATTTGCATTCTTGGTAGCTTATGGAGAATAATCACAGAGAAAGCAGCTTTAGCGTCTTTGTGCGAGAGAATAAATATAAAATATGGCGATCGCAATCGATTTTGGTACTAGCAACACAGTCATTGCTCGTTGGAACCCTGTCACCCAGCAGCCAGAAACCCTGAATCTCCCAGGTTTGTCAATTAAACAAAGTCTCAATCCGCCACTGATTCCCAGCTTGGTTTATGTTGAAGACGCAACCCAAAATCAAGTCTTAGTCGGGCAACAAGTACGCGATCGCGGTCTTGACCTCAAGGGCGAAACACGATTTTTCCGCAGTTTCAAACGCGGTATTGGTGCAGATATTCAAGGTTTCTTACCCGAATTAGATGGGCAAATCATCACCTTTGAACAAGTAGGGCAATGGTTCCTCACCCAGGTGATTGAACAACTAGCACCCCTGCAAGGTGGGTTAGATTCTCTCGTATTAACCGTACCCGTAGACAGTTTTGAAGCCTATCGTCACTGGTTGGGAAAAGTCTGTCAATCCCTTCCCGTCGAACAGGTGCGAATGTTGGATGAACCCACAGCCGCCGCCTTGGGTTATGGCTTGGCAGATCAAGAAATTCTCTTGGTGATTGACTTTGGTGGCGGTACTTTGGATTTGTCCCTTGTCCGGTTGGATCAAGGCGTACAAGCAACCACTAAACCCCTAGGATTTATCCTCAAGTGGGGTAATAAGTCCTTAGCTGAAGATTCAAAACAAAAAGTTAAAATAGCCCGTGTCCTGGCGAAAGCTGGGCAAAATCTGGGCGGTACTGATATTGATAATTGGTTAGTAGATTATTTTGCCAAAACTCAAGAGTTGGCGGTAAGTCCGTTGACAACACGATTGGCAGAACGGGTAAAAATTCAGCTATCAACCCAAAACCAAGCTAGTGAAGTTTATTTTGACGATGAGACATTTGAAAGTTATGAACTGGAACTAAACCGCGACACTTTTGAAGATATTCTCAAAGAACACGCATTTTTTGAGTTACTAGATGAGTCGATGACGACACTGTTGCAACAAGCAAGACGCCAAGGGATAGAACTTCCAGATATTAATGCAGTTTTGTTAGTTGGTGGGACAGTGCAATTGCCAGCAGTGCAGACATGGATCAAACAGTATTTTGAGTCAGAAAAAATCCGTTGTGAACGTCCCTTTGAAGCGATCGCTCAAGGTGCGTTACAGTTAGCTCAAGGGATACAAATCAAAGACTTCCTATATCATAGTTATGGTATCCGCTACTGGGATCGTCGCAATCAGCGTCACAAGTGGCATTCTTTAATAAAAGCTGGACAGGCATATCCCATGAGTCAGCCAGTGGAATTAGTCTTAGGCGCTTCTGTAGAAAATCAGCCCAGCATTGAATTAATTATGGGAGAATTGGGAGCAGATACAGGTAATACTGAAGTTTATTTTGATGGCGATCGCCTAATTACTCGTCGTCTAGATGGTAGTGAAACCAGCGTCAAACCGCTTAACGATCAAGAAGGCGCGAGAACAATTGCCCAACTGACCCCAGCCGGATATCCTGGAAGCGATCGCATCAAAATTCTCTTTCAAGTTGATGAACAACGCTTTTTGCGAATCACCGTTGAAGACTTGTTAACGAATGATACTCTTTTAGAGAATCAACTTGTGGCACAGTTGAGTTAGATATAATGCACATCATCAGTGGTAAAAAGCTGCGCGAATTTTGCCAAAAATATGCTGATTCTTGTGGTTATTAAAACAGATGAAGAAAATGAGCAAGCTATTGCACTAGCAGAGGAACTATCTCATCGAGTTAACCGAACTTTGGAAGAGTCAGCATTATTAGATTTGTTGCTCGCTCTGATAGAAAAGTATGAAGATAAGCATTATCCAATGGAAGAATCAACAGCACACTCAATGTTCCTCCATCTAATCGACGCTCAGAATATTAAGGAAGCTGAGTTGGTCGCAATTCTCGGTTCAAGAGAGGTTGTTTCTCAAGTTATGAGTGGAAAACAAGAAATTACCCAGGAGATGGCTAAGGCTTTAGGGAACTTTTTTCACGTTGATACTAGTTTGTTTGAGAATTAGGCGATGTTTACGACGGGCTACGTCTACGCTTTTTCTCATTCCAGCCGAGTTATTTCTAGCCACCCATCTTTAACCATCCAAAAACTTGATTGACGGTTAGTGCAAGTTCAATTTCTGGTAATACAGGCAAAAAATCTTCTCCCTGGAGTAGCACTGGCTGCTGCTCTGGTAGAAATACTAGAATACTAAGATCATCAGGATCAAGAAACCATCCAAGCCGACTACCATACTTTAGACAGTAGAGAATGTTCCCAATTACTTTGTTGGGTTTTTGTTCTGGCGAAAGAATCTCAATCGTCCAGTCTGGTGGAAGTTCAAAATTATCAGGTATTTCATTATCAACGGTGAACGGTATGCGTCCCCACTGAAATACAGCTACATCAGGTACAATTGAGCGATCGCCAAAGCTACACCGTAATTCGGGAAACGCATAGGCAATCTTCTGATTTTCCGTGACTTCATTGACAACAGCACCGAGTTTACCTTGTAAGCGGCTGTGTCTCCCTTTCGGCATTGGCTTAGGAATAATCTTACCGTTAATATATTCACTCGCAGGCTTTGTTTCTCGGAGCTTCAAAAACTCTTCCAATGTGAGAGATTGAGTTATTGTGACGCTCATAGCTCCTGAATCCCTTGAAGATGTGTTTTTAGTCTACCGTATATGTATGGACAGGTACGTTTACTCCGTGAACGCACCTGTTCATACATCAAGAGAAGAATTGCCGTAACGATCGATTCATCATCGCGATAATTCGTAATTGAAATTCTTAATTACGAATTACGTTGGCGTAGCAAAGCGTAGCCCATTACCAATTACGAACTACGAATTATTTCCGCACCACTACTAAAGTTCCTGTTGAAGTCCAGTTGTAAAGATTGCGAGCTTGCTTAACAGGCAAATTTACGCAACCGTGGCTGACTGGACTCCCAAAACGATTATGCCAGTAAGCACCGTGGATGGCATAGCCTCTGTAGAAATACATTGTGTAAGGAACGTCAGGAATATTGTAGTTTCTGCCTCGCATCCGGTGAGTACGATACTTAGAATTAATCCGAAATCTACCTATGGGTGTGGGGGTCGATCGCTTTCCTCCAGAAATGCGGTATGAATAAACAAGTTTATTACCCTCCCATGCACGTAACCGTTGCTCTGACAGGTCAATTTCAATCCAGCGAGGTTGGCTAATATTATTAGATACAGTGATGCTGTTTTCATCGACTGACGTGGCTGTTGCTGTAGTAGAGTTGGATGTACCTGTTAACGGTGATGACCAAGATAATAAAGTCACCACCATCAGCGCCACCCCTGTACAAAAAGTTCCTGAAGAACGAATTCCACCACTGCGAATCCAAGATTGCATTATGCCTTACCTTCTAAACTACGCAAAAATCATTAAGTGAAGTAATTTTTTGGAAAACTACAAATTTCCAGAGTGACTACTCGCTCTCTGTCAAGGATTTACGCAATTCATCCGCTAATGCTTCTCAAGAGAAGTCCTAAGCTAATCTGCATCCAATTTGCACATTAGTCATTTGTCCTTCATTAACCAATGACCAATGACCAATAGACATAGGAGTAAAATTAAATATGCGTTACCCAGAACCCTTGTTTTGACGTAGCAGTGCTACGTCAAAACAATTCTTTTTCACCAGATGACCAATGACCAATGACCAATGACAAGATTTACAAAGAATCTGTCATTTAAATGCCTAAATGCAAACTTTCCCTAAATTTATATTTGCATTTGTAATTTCGTACAGTAATTGTCAGGATTTACGCTTATTTTTGGGGCAAATCGTTGAATGCCCCCTTTTATATTTTACTTCAAGTTCAGTAATTCCGACTCCGAAAATTCCCAGCAAGATTTTATGCTGGGAATCAGTCAATTGTCTTGATTTATTGTTATTTGTAGTTTTGCTGAAATTGCCTTCTAGCTACTTCACCTACTATTTATGAATCACTATTGGTGTCCCTACTGATGCCCACCCGAATAGCCATTTTGCGTGTTTAGGTGCGATATTTACACAGCCGTGGCTCACTGGAGTGCCAAATCTCTTATGCCAGTAAGCTCCGTGAATAGCGTAATTACCTTGGTAAAACATTGCATAAGGAACATTGGGAACATTGTAATTTTCTCCCTGCATCCGCGTAGTTTTAAACTTGGATTGAACCTTAAAAGTACCAACAAGAGTAGGAGTAGATTTTTTGCCAGAGGAAATAGCGCTTCCATAAACCACTTTGTCACCTTGCCAAGCTATTAACCGTTGCTTGGAAAGATTAATTTGAATCCAGCGCTTTTCTGATTGTTGTAATGTCTGGATTGTTTGTGCAATCACTCGATTTTTGGAATTTGCCCAAACTTCACTGGTTCCAGTAGTAGTAAAAACACTTAGAGACAGTGCTGTAGCAGTGAGGATTATTTGTAAGCGACGCACCCAGTCAGGATAAATCAGTCTTTTCATTTTAGATACACTCACACTCAAATCATGGGGTCTTGAGAAACTGATCAGTTTTCACCTTTATTTCCATATCTATTACTTTAATAGACGTGAATGTTTGATGATTTGATTCTAAGTTAACCTAACTGTCGCATGAGGTTTTTTGCCTGAGTTGCGATCGCTGACCAATTTCTTTCTGTGACAAGCTTTTTGGGAAATAATTCACCGCTCAAACCGACAGCGATCGCCCCCGCTTGCAAAAATTCTTTCGCATTTTCCAGAGTGACACCACCAGTCGGAATTAAGGGAATCTCGCCCAGAGGCCCTTGCAAACTTTTGATATAATCAGCCCCTCCCACTGCTTGCACGGGAAACACTTTTACACAACTAGCGCCCTGACTCCAGGCGGTAACAATTTCTGTAGGAGTCATAGCTCCTGGTATAATAGGGACATTTTTTTCTTGTGCTGCTTGAATCATTGTCCGATCAACGTGGGGTGTGAAGAGGAATTGCGCCCCAGACGCGATCGCTTCTTGTAGCTGCTGAACATTGAATAGCGTACCAGTGCCAATGATACAGGCTGGTAATTCCGAACGTAGCTGACTGATTAATTCCCCAGCCCCATCGCTATTCCAGGTAATCTCAATTAGCTGCATTCCCCCAGATGCTACAGCCATTGCCATTTGCTGTCCCACTTCAATTTTAGGGGCGCGGATGACTGCGATCGCTCGATGTTTTTGCAACTCTGATAACCAAATTTTATTAGGCATTTTTTATATCGGCTTATATGGTCAAACTTGGGTTAATTTTCTAGAGAGATGTCAAGATTTAGTCACACATTTAACGTCATCAGCGCAAGTATTATCAACGTGAACTAAGGGCTATGGAGCTTATTTCATCTGCATCCTAGCCTTTTTTGTCCCATCGTCAGCAAAAACCTAGTTGCAATTAAACTATTCCTTATGGACAATAATGATTAATTCTGATGATAGATAGGACGAAAGATTAAGATTGTTAATATACACTCATGAGGACAAAACATTTACCAAATTAATAACAATGAATATTCTCGCTTGGATTGTTTTAGGTCTAATTGCTGGTGCGATCGCTAAAGCTATCTACCCTGGTCATCAAGGTGGAGGAATTCTGGGAACAATCTTGTTAGGAATTATCGGTGCTTTTGTTGGCGGTAGCTTAGGTATATTCTTCAGTACAGGAACTTTAACTCTAGCAGCTCCTAGTCTTAGCATTCCTGGTATTGCGGTAGCAGTTCTTGGTGCAATTGTTGCAGTTTTCTTGTGGAACTTATTAACCAACCGCAGTGCTGTATAAAAACAAGATTGCAGACAATGAGCGATGATAATTTAGGAAATTAATTATTTAACTATTGCGAATTAAATCAAAAAAATAGCGCTAGCGTGTTAAATGGCGCTATTTTTTGATTTCTTGATAAATTAAATAATAATTGGTGGCAATCTCTGTAGGACAATTCGCCTCATTGTATTTAAAGCAATACACTTGGGTTAAGCATTTCTTTCTTCTCTTTGCGTCCAACTCTTACGAGACGCACTCGCGTTGGCGTCCTTCTCCCAGGAGGAGACGCACTCGCGTTGGCGGTAGCCTGCGGCAAGCCGAAGCGTCTACGTTAAAAAAACTGACTTTTACTGAGAGTTTTAGCCTTAATCCAAACGTATTGGTATTTAAAGTATAATCCTCATACTCAAATCCAACCACTTCGACTGAGTAATCGGCCCACTGCTAGAGATATAATCAACACCCGTTTCCGCCACAGCGCGAATTGTTTCCAAGGTCACATTCCCCGAAGCTTCAATTTTCACCCGCCTATCTTCCTGGCGAATCAACTGTACCGCCTGACGCATCATATCCAAAGGCATATTGTCCAACATAATAATATCAGCCTTGTGCTTCAAAGCTTCTGTCACCTGCTCTAAACTTTCCGTCTCAACCTCTATTGTCAAAGGATAAGGAATCTGAGAACGAATACGGGTAACAGCTTCTCCAATTCCCCCAGTCGCCGCAATGTGATTATCCTTAATCATCACCGCATCATCCAACCCCATGCGATGATTAATTGCCCCGCCCAAAGCAGTCGCGTACTTTTCCAACAGTCTCAGCCCTGGCGTGGTTTTACGCGTATCCACCAACTGAGCAGGTAAATCAGCAATTTTCTCTACATATATATTAGTCAGCGTCGCAATCCCACTCAAGCGCATAGCCAAATTGAGCGCGACCCGTTCCCCCATCAGCAGCGCATCCAGCGAACCATGAATTTCAGCTACTACCTGTCCCCGCTCACACCATGCACCTTCAGCCGCAACCGCCACAAAGCTGACCTTCTCATTCAAAATCTGAAACACCCTAGCAGCAGCCGGTAAACCAGCAATTATCCCTGAAGCTTTAGCCATCCATTTAGCGGAGCCTAGCGTCACATCTTCAACTAGTAGCGTATTTGTTGTGCGATCGCCCCTGCCAATATCCTCCAACAACCAGCCACGCAAAAGAGGATCTAAAATCAGCCAAGGCGGTAAAACACCAGAACTGCTCACAAATGTATTGCTTCCTTAGTAACTTCCAGGAATACTATAGCCTAAAACCCTTACTATCCAAGGCTTTTATACTCAGAGAAAAGCATTTCCCAAGAAAAATGGAAAAAGTAGTTGACACAAAGAGTGAGGTTCGCTATATTGAATAAGTGCCTGAAGCGGAGCGAAAAAAGCAACGCTTAAGAAACACCGAACCTTGAAAATAT
>NZ_JAIVFV010000348.1 GCF_020829445.1 Nostoc sp. CHAB 5836 | reverse complement strand
AAAACAGTTACGCAGTTGGTTGAAGACTGGATCGACAGGTTGCCTAGTCCCAAGATTGACGACTCCTTATCCACCCCACTCCCTAATCAATCTGACGATTGATTAGGGAGTGGGGTAGAATCGTCGCCATCCGCTCCCTATCCCCACCTTATGAGTACATTGAAGGTGGGGACTTGGGCGACACGTTAAATTTAAATCTCAAATCCCAAATCTCAAATCTCAAATTCATACTCCCCAGTGGTCTGCTAGACTTAAACGGGCATACTAGTTCAATAGTAGTCGGTATTGCTAGTTGCTGAAAGATCATACTTATTATCTTGTAAATTAGAAGTATCCGGCATCTGCCCTCACGGAGAATTTGGCTTGATGTTGCTTTGCCTGCGAATTGAAAACTTTGCCTTAATTGACCAACTGGAATTGGAATTTGGCGCGGGACTAAATGTGTTAACAGGTGAAACCGGCGCTGGAAAATCGATTATCTTGGATGCCATTGATGCCGCTTTGGGCGGTAAAGTCTCTAGTCGAGTCATTCGCACAGGGACAAGTCGGACGATGGTAGAAGCGACTTTTACCTCAAATGCCCCCCTAGGGGCTTGGTTGACCGAACAAGAAATAGATTTGCTTGATGAAAATTCCGTAGTCATTAGCCGAGAAATTACAGCCACTACTAGTAATATCCGCAGTCGTTCGCGGGTGAATGGTGTGTTGGTAAATCGCCAGATCATGGGAGGAATGCGCGATCGCTTGGTAGAAATCACGGCCCAAGGTCAAACGGTACAAGTAGGACAATCTGCCCAAGTCCGCGACTGGTTGGATTTATATGGCGGCGACTCTCTAATGCAGCAGCGTCATCAGGTCGCCACCAGTTTCAGTGCTTACCAACAGGCGCATTTAGCATTAGAAAAACGCCGGACATCAGAACGGGAACGCTTGCAACAACTCGACTTGCTCACTTATCAAGTGCAAGAATTGGCAGCAGCTAATCTCAGTGAACCTAATGAATTGGAACAGTTAGGACAAGAATCAGAACGCCTAAATCATGTCGTCGATTTGCAACAAATGAGTTACAAGGTCTATCAGGCTTTGTATCAAAACGATAATGAAACTCCCGCCGCCGCAGATTTATTGGGAGACAGTGAGGCGACATTAACTGACATGATGGAATACGATACCCAACTGCAACACCTGTTGGAATTGGTGCGAGACGCCCAAGCCGCGGTAATGGAAGTGGGAAGGCAGATTAATGCTTATGGGGATGGTTTGGAAGCCGATCCGCAGCGATTGTCAGAGGTGGAAGAACGGATTCAGGAATTAAAACAAATTTGCCGCAAGTATGGGCCGACACTTACAGAAGCGATCGCTTATTACCAACGTATCCAAGGGAAATTAGCCCAACTTAACGACAGCGAACAATCTATCGAGAGTCTCGAACAGCAAGAAAAGGCCTGTTTTGAGAAACTCACGCAAACAAGTAATCAGCTAACTCAACTGCGGAGTAAGGCGGCTGCTAATTTAGAATCACGTTTGATCGCCGAACTCAAGCCCCTAGCGATGGAAAAGGTGAAGTTTCTGGTTGAAATATTACCAGCTTCCCCAACTGCGATGGGAGCGGATAAAATCACCTTTACATTTAGTTCCAACCCTGGAGAACCACTGCAACCTTTAACGGAAATTGCTTCTGGCGGGGAAATGAGCCGCTTTTTACTGGCGCTGAAAGCTTGTTTTTCTCAGGTTGACGTGGCTGGGACAATGGTTTTTGATGAAATTGATGTCGGGGTTTCAGGAAGAGTCGCCCAAGCGATCGCTGAAAAATTACACCAACTAAGTCAACGCAACCAAGTATTATGTGTTACCCACCAGCCTTTAGTTGCGGCAATGGCTGATCGGCATTTTCGCGTAGACAAGCAAACTATTAATCCAACTAAGGGTAAAAAAGCCAACAATGATAATGGCGAGCAGCGTACCGTTATTAGAGTTACTACCTTGGATAATTTAACCACCCGCCGGGAAGAATTAGCGCAATTAGCTGGTGGTAAATCTGCAAGTGACGCGATCGCATTTGCCGAATCTCTATTATTACAAGCTGCTAACCACCGTCGTGCAGAGCATACTTAACGAAATAATTACGAATTACGTTAGCGGTAGCGAGCCTTCGAGCGTCCGCAGGAGCGTCATTACGAATTACGAATAAGGCGACTCTTTATTCATCAAAGTCTCCTAAGTACAATATTTCATAAATTCGTAGCGAATTCTCTTTGCGTTCCTTTGCGCTTCCCTTTGCGCGACGGCAGTCGCTACAACGGGGGGAACCCCCGCAACGCGCTGCCTCCCCTTTGCGTTTAAATTTTAACCGTCAATTCGCCACGATTTTATGGAAAGCTGTACTAAGTACACGTCACCAGAAATCAGGTACGGAATCAACTTTTGGAATGAACAGTCCAAAAATGCGATCGCCTTAACGGGAAAGCCTAATTGAGCAAGTTATTAATCTCCGTGTCTGGAAACCTGAGAGTGTTAAAGGATATAAGTAATACGATAATCAGGATGTGCTGGATTTGGAATTAACCGCTGATTTTTACAATCCACCAGGAAATCTAACTTCTCCAAAACAACTTGACCGATTAGCACTGCATCACCCGTTACAAGAGCATCTTCTGTCGTTTGACGACCTTCACACTCAATTAGCAGAGCTTCCGTAACCCCCACCAATCCCTCACGTCCATCAGCATACTTGGCTTTCTGTTGGCCTCGAATCCGCAAGCCCAGTTTTTGTACTATCTCTTCCGAAATCACCAGGTATTAGAAAACTTTAAACAAAATCTATTCAGATATAGCCAATAAATGGCTATAATCTCTACTGAGAGCAGTAAGAAGCTACCTCAGACTGATTAAGAAGACCTTAATCAATAAAAAAAGTAATCC
>NZ_JAIVFV010000347.1 GCF_020829445.1 Nostoc sp. CHAB 5836 | reverse complement strand
AAATGCAGTTAGAACAAGCAAAACTCCAAGCACAACTTAACACTAGGCAACTAGAACTGCAAGCACAATTGGCCCATCAACAACTCAAAAACCCTGATGTCGTCAATGTTACATCTACTACAACCCCAGTGATTCTAGAAGCGCAATCATCTAAAATTGAAGCATTGAGAAAGGCAGCAATTGTTGTCGGACTTCAAACCCAATGCCTTCGTGTTGATAAAGCTCCTAGTTACGAAAGATTGATTTGGAGAGTCTTGACTAAAAATTTCAAATCCATTCCTCAGTTCAAAGCTGCTTCTAAACTGGCACTGGGAATTGGCGATAAAGAGGATTTGCCCTTCTACATTTATGCCCCCGAACAAATGGCTGTGGAAATCCCACTTTCTCCACAAGAGCGCACATACTATGATTTTCCTACACGGCATTGGCAGCATGGTGAACGCCTGATAGTTCTTGGTCAATCCCTTGATGGGGAAGTGATTATTGATTTGGCGAGTGAAGACACCCCGCAATTGTTGGTCGTCGGCACTACTGGCTCTGGTAAGTCTAACTTCTTCCGTGCTGCGGCTTACTGTTCACTAATGCAAGGTGCGCGGGTCGATGTCTGTGGTGGCAAGGTCAGTGATTACGAGGATTTCCCTGCTAGGTTCCCCACAATTACCATGAACGACATGGGCAAAACAAAAGAATTTGTCGGTGAGTACTTTTTAGAGTGCGTGAGCCGTAATTCAATGACCAAAGCACAATTAGAGCAGCAGCAACCTTGGGTATTGTTTATTGATGAGTATAAAGGGACTGTGCCGTTAGATGATACACAGCGAAAAACTTATGATCAACAGTTGTGTGAAGTCGGTCGTCGGGGACGGGGGCTAAAAATTCATGTTGTTGTGGGCTTGCAGCGTGGAGCCAAGCGCGGTAAAGAAGACCCCCAAGGTTTACCCCCTGATTTACGTGACAACTTACCTTGTCGAATTGCTTTTCGTTGTGTGGATGCTACTTCGGGTCGCATGATTTTGATGCGTCGGGGAGAGGCGGTCACATCCTTGCAAGGTCGTGGCGATGGCATTGTCCAGTCTGGTTTGTTGGATCAAAGGTTTCAAGCTTATCGATTTGATACAATCCCTTAATATGTTACCAAGTCAATTCATTGATGCTGCTGGTTTCCCCGAACGCTGGCAAGAGCGCGATTTGCAAGAATATCTTGCCAAACGTCTAACAGAACGTGGTTTTCATACCCGAACTGAAGCTCCTGCCAACGGTGGCAGAGCCGATATTGTCACCAATTGGCAAGGTGGAGCGATCGTTGAGGTAAAAAAATACCTCGACCGCGACACCATTTATCAAGCTGTTGGTCAACTCAATCTTTATGGTCTGAACAACACACATAAACTTGTGGTGATGGGTTTTCTTACACCTGATGCACGAGCGCAACCATCAGCACTCAAGACGGCTTCAATGGTTGAACAAAACCCCCGGATACAAGTAGTTTTTGTCAATACTGAACAAGAATGGTTGCCGGGAAATAGAATTGCTCCTTCAAGGTTGGTGCAGTTCCTCTCGTTGCCAAAACTCTCATTACCAAACCTCGATTTAGGCAGTTTTATATGGTGGTTTAGAGTTGCCAAAGCTAATCCAATGCTTATGGTTATTGCAGCCACCTTGCTTTCTGTTATAGTATCCCAAATGAAGCGAGAGCTTAATTACTGTCAACAGACTAATCAGGTGTGGAGTTGTCTATTTTCTCAGCCGATAAATTAATCCACTGAAAGCAAAAGCATGAATGGTACTGTTTTTAATATCGGAGTTACTACTTGTGGTTTTACAATGGCAACAATAGTAGAACATCACCCTCAAAATGTAATTGGAACATTTTGGTTGCCATCTACAGAGAAGGATTACAACAAACTAACTTGTAAATGGGTAGATTATGTTTTAGAAGAGAATCAAGCACAAGCCCTTCTAGACGATATTGATATTTTAATAAGTGAACCCCATTTGTACACTCACATGGTAATCCTTTTAACAGGAAATCCTCACCATCCAGGTGATTACTCATTTATGGCCGGCATCACACGTTTTCTTGAAAGTACATCATTGCTTCAAGCGCTTGCAAAGTATAATATTCCAGCCCACACTGAAATCTCATATCCTGATTTTTTTTATGATAAAAGTGCAGAAAATGCAGATTACAATATCTGGGGCAGACTCAATCTAAATGACTGGAATGAATACATTCGCCTTTCTTTAGTTTCTGTTCATGGACAAGATATGTTGCAGCAATGGTGGCAACGATTAGCAAAATCTTCCTAATCATCAATAGCTTATGGATGATAAACCAGTAATGGGTTATATCCATAAGCTACTGTGCTGAAATGCCCATTGAATCTGTCTTTTTCCCAATTTCATTACACTAAAATATCATCAATCACCTGCTAGAAATAATACGTAAACACACCATCGCCCATCCAAAATGGATCTCACACATAGAAAGCTTATACTATTATTTCTTACTTGCTTGCACTCGCCTTTTTGTCCCTTGTGTCACTTTCGCTTCTTCTTCAAGATTATCGGAATTAACCATTTGCATCAAGTACTGATTCAGATAACTTTGTGCTGAAATATACAAACTTTCCCAAATCTCTTGATTGCGACTGATTTTTGTGCCGACTGTATTCCCTGCTGTTTTCTCCGACACCAAGTATTTGCGGAAATAGTTAGTCCAAAGCTGTTGAATAAAATCTTCAGCGAATTCCTCAAATGGCAGAATCCATTTATAGTCTTTGTCCAAAAACACGCGATAGGATGCAACTATCGGTAGTGCCAAGTCAGTTGGCGCACCAAACCCAAAGGAATACCTACTATCTGGCAACAGAGTAGTTTTACGTATATCAATTGATGCTAAGTCGTTGATGCCCTTTCTTCTGGGATTGCTGATATGTTCTTGGATAATTTCATACAGTCTTTGCTCTATCCACAGAGCTTTGGGAAGCAGAGGTAGT
>NZ_JAIVFV010000346.1 GCF_020829445.1 Nostoc sp. CHAB 5836 | reverse complement strand
AATTCTTGGCGTAATCTCTTTTCAATTTCAAAGCAGCGAGGTGCAGCGATATCCTCTAAATTTACACCCCCAAATACCGGAGCGATATTCTTAACTGTCTGGATAATTTCTTCAATCGAATGTTTTACACGATTAGATATTATTCGATTAAGCTCGGCAAAATACTTATTTCTGACTTCAATATTTCCCATATATCTTCCTTTTTACTATTAATCTGCCCTTAGCAAAGCCCATCCAAACATGCCATCGATTGCATCGGCAAAACTCTCCACCTCCATCGCAGTAGCATTAGGCCTTAGTTTTCTAAATCCTTTCCATTGCCGACTAATTTCTGCATGCACTTCTTCAGATACACCTCTCAAATTTGAAAGATCGTGAATATTTCGACTGGGAAAAAGATGACTCCATACTTGCGGAATTCTATGATGCACTTCCTCTACCTTGCTTCCGAGTGCACTAATAAAACGATCTCTATAATTATGCACTGTCCACGGGCCGGGAACGCAGCCCATATTATGCACTACCACACCATCGCCGCCGACAGCGTAGGTG
Organism: Nostoc sp. CHAB 5836; assembly: GCF_020829445.1. GTDB lineage: Bacteria > Cyanobacteriota > Cyanobacteriia > Cyanobacteriales > Nostocaceae > Nostoc. The sequence continues at coordinate 2,480 of NZ_JAIVFV010000346.1, read as the reverse complement.
TGCAAACCCTCGACCTCGAAGTTGTACACACGCTGGCGGCGGTCCGTGAAGCGGACGGTCACGACCTTGGCCTGCACGCCGGTCGTCGTGGTCAGGCTCATGCCTGCTGAGAGTTGATCGGCCCGCAGCCACCGGCTGCAATCCACGAGGAACGGGTGCTCTTCCGTCGTTTCGATCGTCTCAAGTGCTATCGGGGCGTGTTTGCCCTCGATCAATGACCGAGCACCATTCTCCTTCACGATCACCAGCTCGATGATCGCTGCGCCGGGACGAGTAAAGGTGTCCACCACTCGTCGCCATTCGTCTTCGCCCGTCGCTTCATTTCTCGCTTTGACCACATCCCCCACCACAATCATGCGGATCGGGATCTGGCCTCGCTCCGTCCACACCAATGTGTTCTCGGTGAAGCAGCCGCAGCCCTTCTGGAACCAGCTCAACGCTCGTTCTGCAAGACTCATCGCGCCATCAACCAGTGCCCCACCCGCTCTCGCCAGCCCGCTGAAGAACCTCCCCGCGTAGTACTTCGCCGTGCTCCATGCGGCGCTGGCAAGCTTCCCAACGATTGCGCCAGCCTTGCCCAGCAGTTTTCCCGCTACGCCCAATAACTTGCCTCCTGGAATCAAGCCGATCCCAATCGCCACCATCGCTTCTTCCATCGTCTGCTCACCCAATGCCACCTTCGCAAGCTCGCCCGCGATGTTCGCAGCCGGGAATGGCAGGTACGTCGCGATCGTCGCCGCGTTCACCTGGATGAGCCGGTTCCACGCGTCGTAGTGGTACACGTACCGCCCGTCGAACGCCTGGCTCCCCGCCACGTCGTCCACCGCCCCCCGTTGGATCGACACTCCGTCGGACTGGGGCGTGTCATACGCATACTTCACATAGCCGATCCCCACGGCCTCGCCCGACCCGCTCACCGCCAGACCATTTACGCACGCGAAGCGTGAACCGGAACACCAAGAGCCCTGCTGATTTCATCATCGAGAGATGCCCAGCCATAAAATGCATCTTCGCCTACAAGTTCCCCTGCCCCTGGCTCTTCCATCTTTTGCCCACACTCATTAACATACTTATTTATAGACATAGATTTAAATATATGCCTACCAATAATCTCATCGTTTGTAATTTTTTTATTTTGAATATAAAAAAAATAACCCATAGTCCACATCATATTTGATGTCATCAAAATCGGAGGAAGTATTAACAATGGCTCAATGGGAAATGAAACATCAAATGGATTATCAAATTTTCGAGAATATATATATAATAAAACACATCTATCAGATCCAACTCGTGTAAAATTACTCTCAATCACTCTACCCAGTATCCAACGCTTCCCAAGGATGTTTCCGGCAAACAAATCTCCATTTGCTGGTTTGTGTCGTGTTTTTCTGATAATCATTAGATTTGTTTTATCGCTTGACTTCATTTCAATCTTCACCATTTTACTCCATTTATCCCGCGCCGGAGCCATTAGCCGACACTCTCAGACACATCTTCGCGCGACGAGACAATCCAACGCACTCGGACTCTGCTTAAATGCGATCTATTCATGCGAAGGATGGGTCGGGACGCCGAGAGCATTACTTATTTTGTCGTCCAATGAGGACCACCCCTGAAACGAATACCTACCAACAACATCATCTGATTTAGGCTCCGATGTCGGATCGCCGCATTCGTCAACATATTTATGAATCATACTTGATTCGAAGATATGCCTTAACAAGAACTCTCCATCAAGGAGTGGGTGATTTTTGATATGAATAAAATATCCTTTTGTCCACATCATATTTGAAAGCATCAAAAACGGAGGAAACAACAAGTTGATTTTTATGGGAAATTCTACATCAAACGGATTTACGATTTCATTTGTTTTATATATGTAAATTAGGTGACAATGCTTTGCAGTTGCGCTGGAAAAACCATTTTTAATCACCCTTCCTATAATCCATTGTTTCCCGAGAACATTCCCCGCAAATAGATCCCCAACCACAGGCATGTACTTGGTCTTCTTGATGACCATGAGGTTCGTGTCTTTACTGGGCTTCATTTCGATCTTCACCACTTCACTCCCTTTATCTTCCGCCGGAGCCGATGGCCGACACCCAAGACGCATCCCCGCACGCTGAGGAACTCCAACGTACTGGAACTCCGCGGGGACACGATCTATTCATGCGAAGGGTGGGCCGCGACGCCGATAGCATTGCTTATTTTTGAATCAAAGGATCCCCAGCCTTCAAAGCTGTCATTGCCTACAACATCCCCATCTTTGGGTGGCGGCACTGGCTTTCCATATTCATCGACATACCGATGAATTGTCATAGATTCAAATACGTGCCTTGGCAACAACTCTACATTTTGAATGGGCTCATTCCGGATGTTTATTACATATCCACGAGTCCACAACATATTAGATAGCATTCGAAATGGCGGAATCAAGAGAATTGGTTTAATTGGAAACTTGATCTTGAAAGGATCCT
>NZ_JAIVFV010000345.1 GCF_020829445.1 Nostoc sp. CHAB 5836 | reverse complement strand
AGTGGGCCGCTTTTCGTGTGACACCCATTCTGTATGGCTTTGAGTACTGTCCCTGCACACTGATGTCACAGATTAACTGTGCCGCTTTTTGTGACATTAACGGAAACACAAGGGTTCTGGGTGTTGCTAACATCATGCCGCTTTTTGTGACATCTATACACAGCAAGGTTTTTGGATGTCACGGCACACCTGCCGGAATTCTGTGCCACTTTGCGACAGAGCAGTGCAAAAAAAAGAGCAGCTAGAATTCAGGAGTCTAGTCTTATAAAACTAATCTTACTAACAACAACATTCAAATAATAGAGAATCGTTTAAAACTCCCAAAGTTAGGATGGATAAAGTTTCAGAAGTCTCAGGAAATTACTGGGAATCTAGTGAACGTTACCGTAACTCGCACTACAAGCGGTAAGTATATTGCTAGTAACCCAAGTTGCTAGTTATGCTGATAGGCGATCGCAACGAGGTCATTTAAGGAATAAAATCCCCTCCAGAGAGAAATTAGGAGGGGTTTATGCTAAATGAAATTATTGCGATCTATGTTATCACTGATGACCTTTTAAAGGCGATTGGGCATAAAGATGATATGAGGTGTCAAATGAGTGATGCAGAAATTATTACTACGGCATTGATTGCAGCAATTTTCTTTAATGGTAATCACAGTAAAGCTTGTGCTTATATGGGCGACCATAATTTGATACCAAAAATGTTAGAAAAGTCACGTTTTAATCGACGATTACACAGGCTTTCGATGTTAATTAACGATTTATTTCATCAAATAGGAATGATACTGAAAGAAAGTAGTAATTGTACTGAATATCTTTTAGACTCATTTCCAGTGCCGATGTGTGACAATATTCGGATATTTCATGCCTTGTTATTACATTCAGAGGATTATAGAGGTTACATTGCATCAAAGAAACGCTACTTTTACGGAGTTAGAGTCCAGTTATTGACGACGAAAAATGGTATTCCGGTTGAATTTGTATTTTTACCAGGTAGTGCAAATGATGTGCGTGCGTTAAACGCATTACCTCTGAATCTTCCCCCTGGCAGTGAAGTATATAGTGATTCTGCTTATACTGACTATACAGCAGAAGATGATTTAAACGATTCGAGTCAAATATCCCTGAAAGTTATGCGTAAAAAGAATTCTAAGCGTCAAGATCCACCATGGGAGAAATATATCAAACAATGTACTAGACACTACATAGAAACCGTTTTTAGTGGCATTACTTGTGTTTTCCCAAAATCAATACACGCAGTTACTTATGAAGGGTTTTTACTTAAGCTACAAGCATTTATTTTTTCTTTTACTCTTCAAAAAGCTTTTATTGAATAAGTAATTTATACGACTTAAAATTATTTAAGTAGCTAAATTCTGGCAATAAGTACAAGGCACGTTGGCGCTACGCGCCAACGCCACTTTGTTGTAAGCGATCGCATGAATTAAGCGGCAACAAGCATACATCAGTTGATAACCCGCAACTTGGGTTAGTATTTTGTGCGAAACAGAGATAGAAAAACATCCCCAAGTAACACAAAATATTGGTTTAGACTTGGGCATTAAGTCAGGGTTAGCGCGTCTCAAACGCTATTGACAAGCGGACTTGCCTGATCAGCAATCAGGTTGGAAACAAAGTGGCACTATCCGGGCTAGGGTAAGATTTAATCCATCTAGGTGCAAGGTTCGAGTAATGCCAGCAGGATTTGAGAACAAGAAAAGCAAAACCAAAGCATCTTTTACACCCAGTGTAAATACCAAAGACATTACCACTAAGTTTCAGGAATACTTCACACAAATAAAAGACCCCAGAGTGGAAAGGACAAGATATCATTTACTCACAGATATCATCACCATAGCGATTTTGGCAGTAATAGCAGGAGCGTCAGGTTGGGAAGATATTGAGGAGTATGGAATCAGTAAACAGGAGTGGTTGAAAACGTTTTTGGAACTACCATTGGGAATACCCAGCCCCGATACTTTTAGGAGGGTATTTGAAAGAATTAACCCAAAAGAATTTGAACAATGTTTTCGGCAGTGGGTTCAATCATTGGTTGAGAAATTGGGAGTAGAAGTAGTAGCCATAGATGGCAAAACTCATAGAGGCTCTTATGACCGAGAATCAAAACTAAAAGCCTTGCACACAGTTAGTGCATGGTCGAGTGAACATCGTTTAGTTTTGGGACAAACAAAGGTCAGTTCTAAATCAAATGAAATCACTGCAATTCCAGCACTATTGGACATATTAGACATCTCTGGCTGCATCATTACCATTGATGCGATCGGTACACAGAAATTGATTGCCGAGAAAATTATTGCAGCTAATGCCGATTATATTCTGAGTCTGAAAGATAATCACCCAACACTCCATCAACAAGTAAAAAATTGGTTTGAGGCAGCACAATCCATTGGATTTAAAGATATTGATATCAGTATTAATCAACGTATTGAAAAAGGACATTACCGCATCGAAAAACGTACAGTTTACACCGTACCTGTGTCGCAGATTCCTGGACTTTATCAACTAGATTTATGGGGAGGACTCAAAACAATAGTCATGGTAGTACGTTCGATTCAGCATTGGAATAAAACAACACACGAAGTACAATTTTACATTACTAGCCTTATTAATGATGCAAACAAGATTGCTAGTGCAATTCGACAGCATTGGGGAATAGAAAATTCTGTTCATTGGACATTGGATGTTACCTTCGGTGAGGATGAATGCCGAATTCGTTCTTTACACAGTCCACAAAACTTTGCTTTACTACGTCGCATTGCTCTTAATGCATTAGAGCGAGAATCGTCTTTTCGTCGCAGTATTCGCCAAAAATCACGACGGGCAGCTATGAACGATCGCTATATGCTTTCTGTGTTAGCTGCGGCTCTCTCAAACTCAGTACCTCTGCCATAAATCCTCCTGTCAATAGGGTTTGAGACGCGCTAACCCTGTACGTGCTACCGTTGTCATGATGAGATTTGTCATAGTTCAATCAACTGGACTAAGAACCCTAGTAATCCCGTTTGGGGCAATCGTAATACTGACGAATTTATTACGAGATTAAGGCTGGGATATCAA
>NZ_JAIVFV010000344.1 GCF_020829445.1 Nostoc sp. CHAB 5836 | reverse complement strand
ACTGTTCCCAGGTCAGATTGCTACGGTATGCTTTAGTCATTCGCTCACAGGGTGCTGGTTTCTACAAAATTCAGCATACGCCTTGTGAGCTTTCTTACACTAGCCCCCCACTTTTAAAACATCCTCTGAAAAACTTGGGATATAATTTTTTCATGATGATAAATATTAATGTACTTATGCTTTTAGATAGAGAATATTTAAATCTAAATTCCATCGCGCGATAGATAAAATTTTGATCCTGTATTATTAAATTGGTTGAAGTAGATAGCAATCCTAAATAAGTTGCAAAAAAATTGACCTCCCCGCTAACGCTGTACCCGGTTGCTAACAGAGGACTACAGCGAGGTAACAACAGGACTTACGCAAAATCATGAAAAAACGAACCGCAAACGACGCATTCGCGCAGCGTCTAGTTAGAGAAGAACACAAGGGAATAAGAGTTTCAGAAAGTTATTGCGTAAGTCCTAAACCTGACAATTCAGGTCATCTGGAAAACCTCTCTTCTATTTCTCTCTCCTTTTAGGAGAGAGACTTTGAATTTTCCCCTTCCCGATCCGGGAAGGGGGTTAGGTTTTTGATGGACTTTTCCACATGACCTGAATTGTCAGGTACTAAACAAGCTCAAATTCTCAACAATGATTTAGGACTGCTATGTACATATTTAAAGTTAGGAGTTAATTTAATAATGCCAGACAGTCCTGGATTGGGAGAGCAGGCGCTAAATAAAGCGACAGAAATAGGATTATCTAGCCAATTAGATGAAGTAGAAAATTTAGATGTAAACATCAAAACTGACCCACTGAAACTGGTTCAGGGAGAAGTGGATGCAGTCACAATTCAAGGTGAAGGTTTGGTTATGCAGAAAGACCTCCGCATGGAGGAATTAGAAATGCAAATGACTAGTGTTGCCATTAATCCTCTGAGTATGGCTTTTGGGAAAATTGAACTTACTAAACCTACTGAAGCTAAGGCACTGGTTGTGTTAACCGAAACTGATATCAATCGTGCATTCAACTCTGAATATGTGCGTTCACAGCTGCAAACTCAAAAAATACATATTAAGGGGGAACTCAGGACTATTAATCCTCAACATATAGAATTTCGACTACCAGGTGATGGGAAGATAGCACTAAATGCCAGCATTAAATTAGTAGAAACAGGTGAAAATCAGCAAGTTGCTTTTTCCGCAGTACCCCGGATCAGTGCTAATGGAAAAACTGTTGCTTTGGAAAATGTTGAGTATGGCGAAAGTGAGGAGATATCGCCAGAGTTGACAAAAGCTTTTATAGACGAAACTAGCGAAATTTTGAATTTGAATAACTTTGATTTAGAAGGTATGAATCTGCAAGTTAACCATCTAAAAGTAGAAGTAGGCAAATTAACACTACAAGCTTCAGCTTATATTGAAAAAATTCCTTCAGCTTCAAAATAGGATACTAATCAATACTGTTCCAATACGCTTGGGTTAAGGAGAATTGTAGGTTGGATTGAACTTTAGTGTTACCCAACAAATGCTCGAAAACGTGTTGGGTTTCTCCCCAACCTACGCAAATTTATTTTTACGGCTTAACCCAAGCGTATTCAACCGAACCCTATTGGGATACTAATAAATTCAGGATAGTAAATAATGGAAACTACAGAAACAACGCAAACAAGTTCAACACCTTTCCCAAATATTCCACCGCTGATTGAAAGTAACGACAGTGAGTATCGTGATACTGGCGTACCGAGTACAGTTGCGATCGCGGGACATCCCCTACATCCCCTGAGTGTGATCTTTCCCATAGCCTTTTTAGCCGCCGCCTTGGGAAGTGACATTGGCTACTGGTTAACTGGTGATTCCTTTTGGGCTAGGGCTTCGCTATGGTTAATCGGACTGGGATTAGCAGGGGGTCTGCTTGCAGCAGCGATCGGCCTCAGCGACTTTTTGAAAATTGAACGAGTTCGCAAGCGCAGCGCCGGTTGGGCACATTTGATACTTAACGTTTCTCTACTAGTTTTAACACTCGTCAATTTCCTCCTGCGTTTAGGCGACGCTGAGTCACGAATAGTACCTTGGGGGCTGTTACTCTCGCTCATTGTTGGTACACTGACTAGCATTTCCGGCTGGTTTGGTGCTGAACTCTCCTATCGTCACAAAATCGGTGTAGTGGGTGCTGGTAGCAGAAGATATCCATAACCCAATACCCTTGGGATAAGACTAAAACCCTTGTCCAGTAGACAGTGTAGAGACGTTGCAATGCAACGTCTCTACAGGTCTATGGCAATAGGGTTCAGTTAAGGCTAAAACTCTTTGTCAAAGTCAATTTTGTTAACGAACCGCGATCGCGTAGCGTCTCCCCCTGGGAGAAGGACGCAAACGCGAGTGCGTCTCGTAAGAGTTGGACGCAAAGGAAGAGAAGAGAGAAGGAAGAAATGCTTAACCCAAGTGTATTGAACAGAAATGTTCTCCCCCAGTCCCCACCTAAAAATACTTGGAAATGTTTACATTTTAGGTGGGGTTAGGGAGAATCAAAATAAAAGTGAATCTTCATTGTAGTAGAATAACACTGGTACGGCAAAGCGAAATTTCGTAGAGGCACGACCATTTACAGCAATTATTTATTTAGGAATTGCTAGTTTTTCTGGGGTTTGCGTAGACAAAAGTTTCTACGATCCACTGAGGACGCCAGTATGCCTGGGAACGCTTAGAAGTCTTTTGGCTTCAAAAGCGCAAGAATCCCCAACCATAATCGCAAGATTTGGTTGGCGGTGCGTTCAAGCCTATGGTTCTCCAGAAAATCCTTAACCCAAGCGTATTGATCCATAACCAAATAATTCAAAATTAACATTCAATAATTACGAATTATTGAGAAACAGCTATGTAAGTAGGTCGGCGCAATTAAAGCTAACTGGCTAAGGCTGTCGTTTGTCATTTGTCCTTCGTCATTTACAAAGGTTTTAACCCTATTTACGTTTCGTAACATATTTAGGTTTTTTCGCGCCAACTTACTTAATTTGTAATTCGTAATGACACTCCTGCGTCGCTACCGCTACGTTCGCGGAGCGTCTCGTAGAGAAGACAGTAATTCGTAATTATAGGAATCCGGTTTGATTTTTG
>NZ_JAIVFV010000343.1 GCF_020829445.1 Nostoc sp. CHAB 5836 | reverse complement strand
TTGAAGGTTTAGGCCTTCATCTGATGGACATGCTGGATTGATGTTGCCTGACCGCGCATCACCGGATGATATCTCGAGAAGCTGGTCTTAATGATACGACCTCGAAGTGCACCGGCGTGCCTTCATATGAGGATTGTATCGAACACGTCGATGTCATCGTGACTTGATCTGGTTGTAAAAGGTAACCGGATCTGCCGGTCATTCCTTCGGAATGACGGCTTGATGATGAGCATAGACAATGAGAACGAAGAAGTGAATTAAGGGCATTTGGTGGATGCCTTGGCATGCACAGGCGAAGAAGGACGTGATACGCTGCGAAAAGCCGTGGGGAGCTGCGAATAAGCTTTGATCCATGGATCTCCGAATGGGGCAACCCACCTTAAATGCTTGGAAAATCCAAACCGTCATTGACGGCTTGGGTTTCCAAGCATTGTGATAAGGTATCTTACTTTCGAATACATAGGGGTAAGAAGCGAACGCAGGGAACTGAAACATCTAAGTACCTGCAGGAAAGGACATCAACCGAGACTCCGTAAGTAGTGGCGAGCGAACGCGGACCAGGCCAGTGGCAATGATGAATAAAGCGGAACGATTTGGAAAAGTCGGCCATAGAGGGTGATAGCCCCTTACGCGTAGAACAGTCATTGTCCTTGAGTAGGGCGGGACACGTGAAATCCTGTCTGAACATGGGGAGACCACTCTCCAAGCCTAAGTACTCGTGCATGACCGATAGCGAACAAGTACCGTGAGGGAAAGGTGAAAAGCACCCCGACGAGGGGAGTGAAATAGAACCTGAAACCGGATGCCTACAAACAGTCGGAGCCCGCAAGGGTGACGGCGTACCTTTTGTATAATGGGTCAACGACTTAGTGTAACTAGCAAGCTTAAGCCGGTAGGTGTAGGCGCAGCGAAAGCGAGTCTGAATAGGGCGATTGAGTTAGTTGCATTAGACCCGAAACCGAGTGATCTAGCCATGAGCAGGCTGAAGGTTGGGTAACACCAACTGGAGGGCCGAACCCGTATCTGTTGCAATAGATTGGGATGACTTGTGGCTAGGGGTGAAAGGCCAATCAAACTCGGAAATAGCTGGTTCTCCGCGAAATCTATTTAGGTAGAGCGTCGACCGAATACCCTCGGGGGTAGAGCACTGGATGGGCTATGGGGACTCACCGTCTTACTGATCCTAACCAAACTCCGAATACCGGAAAGTACTACTCGGCAGACACACGGCGGGTGCTAACGTCCGTCGTGAAGAGGGCAACAACCCTGACCTCCAGCTAAGGTCCCCAAGTCATGGCTAAGTGGGAAAGGATGTGAGGATCCCAAAACAACCAGGATGTTGGCTTAGAAGCAGCCATCATTTAAAGAAAGCGTAACAGCTCACTGGTCTAAATAAGGGTCTTTGCGCCGAAAATGTAACGGGGCTAAAGCCATGCACCGAAGCTGAGGATACGTGCTTGCACGTATGGTAGCGGAGCGTTCCGTAAGTCTGTGAAGGGACCCGTGAGGGCTGCTGGAGATATCGGAAGTGCGAATGTTGACATGAGTAACGATAAAGGGAGTGAGAGACTCCCTCGCCGAAAGACCAAGGGTTCCTGCTTAAAGTTAATCTGAGCAGGGTTAGCCGGCCCCTAAGATGAGGCAGAAATGCGTAGTCGATGGGAACCACGTTAATAATCGTGGGCCTGGTGGTAGTGACGGATCGCACAAGTTGTACTTCCTTATTGGATTGGGAGTGCAGCGGAGCGGTTCCAGGAAATAGCTCCACCGTATAGACCGTACCCGAAACCGACACAGGTGGTCAGGTAGAGTATACCAAGGCGCTTGAGAGAACTGCGTTGAAGGAACTCGGCAAATTGCACGCGTAACTTCGGAAGAAGCGTGACCCCATCGTAGGCAACTATGTTGGGGTGGCACAGACCAGGGGGTAGCGACTGTTTATCAAAAACACAGGGCTCTGCGAAGTTGCAAAACGACGTATAGGGCCTGACGCCTGCCCGGTGCTGGAAGGTTAAGAGGAGAGGTGCAAGCTTTGAATCGAAGCCCCAGTAAACGGCGGCCGTAACTATAACGGTCCTAAGGTAGCGAAATTCCTTGTCGGGTAAGTTCCGACCTGCACGAATGGCGTAACGACTTCCCCGCTGTCTCCAACGCAGACTCAGTGAAATTGAATTCCCCGTGAAGATGCGGGGTTCCTGCGGTCAGACGGAAAGACCCCGTGCACCTTTACTATAGCTTTACACTGGCATTCGCCAAGGCATGTGTAGGATAGGTGGTAGGCTTTGAAGCAGGGACGCCAGTTTCTGTGGAGCCATCCTTGAAATACCACCCTTATCTTCGTGGATGTCTAACCGCGACCCGTTATCCGGGCCCGGGACAGTGTATGGTGGGTAGTTTGACTGGGGCGGTCGCCTCCGAAAGAGTAACGGAGGCGCGCGATGGTGGGCTCAGACCGGTCGGAAATCGGTCGTCGAGTGCAATGGCATAAGCCCGCCTGACTGCGAGACTGACAAGTCGAGCAGAGACGAAAGTCGGTCATAGTGATCCGGTGGTCCCGCGTGGAAGGGCCATCGCTCAACGGATAAAAGGTACGCCGGGGATAACAGGCTGATGACCCCCAAGAGTCCATATCGACGGGGTTGTTTGGCACCTCGATGTCGGCTCATCGCATCCTGGGGCTGGAGCAGGTCCCAAGGGTTTGGCTGTTCGCCAATTAAAGCGGTACGTGAGCTGGGTTCAGAACGTCGTGAGACAGTTCGGTCCCTATCTGCCGTAGGTGTAGGAATATTGACAGGATCTGCCCCTAGTACGAGAGGACCGGGGTGGACATATCTCTGGTGGACCTGTTGTCGTGCCAACGGCATAGCAGGGTAGCTATATATGGAATGGATAACCGCTGAAGGCATCTAAGCGGGAAACCAACCTGAAAACGAGTATTCCCTATAAGGGTCGTGGAAGACTACCACGTTGATAGGCTGGGTGTGGAAGCACAGCAATGTGTGAAGCTTACCGTTACTAATAGCTCGATCGACTTCTTCGTTCCCATTGAATATGTTCATCGAAGATGAACATCATCTGTTCTGTCTTCACGGGCCAAGGGCCCTGCAGA
>NZ_JAIVFV010000342.1 GCF_020829445.1 Nostoc sp. CHAB 5836 | reverse complement strand
GAATGACGGAACATATGGTGACTTTTTGTGTAAACTAATATAGTTTATGTAAATAAAATTACTTACCACTTAGATTTGATTTTTAGCGTAGGCGTAGCCCGCCGCAGGCATCGCACCTTTTTTTGCCAGGAGCGCGATGTTCCCATACCAATAGAACTTTACCAATACCTTTTGGCTAATCGACAACATGCTCCCAACAAAACCGAGCCGCTTTTCACAAGCCAAAAAACGGGTGAACCCATTTGCGATCGCCACATCCGCCGCATCATCAAATCCATTGCCGAAGTAGCAGGGTTAAGTCGCATCCCCTCCCCACACTGGTTGCGGCACAGCCACGCCACCCACGCTGCTAAAAACACGCCTATTCACATCATCACCAAAACGCTGGGACACTCGTCAGGGAAAATCACGATAGACAACTATCTACACGTGGGTGAAGATGAAGCTAGCTCTCTTAATCTCAAACGATATCGCTGAGACTTTGAGACATGCCCCGATTAGAAATTAGCGGCGATCGCCACGTAGCCCATCGCGCCACTACCCCAGAAATGTGAACGCTTGCGTCACCTGAGCGGATGATACAGTTCGTCAAGAGCATTCCATTCCCAACCCACGCTCATTGGATCGCGGTTACGTGACCAACTCAAAAATTCTTTGGCGCTCTTGTTTTCTCTTTCAGCAATCAGGCTTTGGGGGCTAACACCGAGTCTTGGGGCAAGACTTTCGTTTGTCCTGGGTTGTAATTCAACTTGTGTTTGTTGGTACGGGTGCACTTGTCTTCGCGGCTTGTTGTTGCCCAATCTCCCAGAGGCGATCGCCCGTTCGATTAGCTCCAGCTTTTTGGTGATAGCTTCAAGTTTTGTTTCCACCAAGGAGCCTTGATCGGCAAGATGGGATTCCAGTTTCTCCAGCTTTTTCTCTAGCTGTTTGACTGATTTACTGCCTGCTGTTACATCGATATCATTATTGATATCAAATTTTATTAGTAATTCCTCTAAGGCTTGCAGCAAGGGAATTGTATGCCCTTGCCTGTGTAGTTTTGATAGTCGCCGAACCACCTTAATTAGTGGAACGGGCACACGAATCATCTCGCTTGGTGGGGACTTTTGGTCAGGCATTTGATATCATTTTTGATATCGACATATTGATTGTAAAAGGTTTGGCGCAAAGCTATAATTTACTGAGTATTAATTGTGTCCAGATTTTCAAGATTGTTACATTTAGACACAATCTGCTGTAGAGGAATAAAAAAGTTCAACAATAAATAATAAAGTCCAACAATTTCTATTAGATGCTTTACCCCGCTCCAGGCATCCGTCCATAAATCGCTTGCTTGCCTGTACGCCGCGCACACGCTACGTTATTACTAGAGCGATCGCTTCCAGCAGGCGGTTACGCCATCGCACTTGCTATTTAGACTTGGCGTGTTGACCTTCAAAGGTAGCGTTGACGCACTTCCCCTCGCTGTCCGTATACTCATTACTCCCTAGTGCCGATACATAAGCGCACTATCCGAAAGAGATTGGCTTGGTAGTTATTGGAGACATTTCAGATGATGCTGTGCTAGCTGGTTGGCATCAAGCTATTGATATACGCATTCACATTTACTCTTTTATCTACCAGTCAAATAGCAGTCACAAGCTTTAATAATCAGTTGACAATTAGGAGCTTTAGGTGCAGCGAAAAATCGAGTTAAAAAGAGGTGTTGATAATACATCTGTTGAAGCCTATTTGGTAGATTTAGTCCAAAGACATGTTGATGATTATGTTAATGATTGGGTAGAAAGCTTAAGGTTATTTAGTCAAGAAGATAAATACTGGGACTGGATATTTAAATTAAGATATATTGCCAATCAAGAAAATCTTGAAGGTTACGCAATTGAGTGCGAAAACAAAACTCAAGGATTAATGATAATAGAAACGCAAATGCACGGTTCTCGGTTAAATATTGGTAAGAGGCTAGTTTATGTTGATGGTATTGCCACTGCCCCCACTAACCGAATCGAGATTCAACGCCCGCCTCAATTCAAAGGTGTTGGTCAAGCACTATTAAATTTCGCAAGAATTAGAAGTGTTGAGCTTGGGTATGAAGGTAGAATTGGGTTGCATTCCTTACCAAGGTCTGAAGGATTTTATGAAAAACAAAATATGTTGAACTGCGGTTCGGAAGAAGAATATGAAAATTTAGTCTACTTTGAGTATGGTGTATTGAGACCAAGATAAGGGCTGATCGGGTAAAAATTTATGAATCATCAACAGCAAAAGGATAATTCTGAGGCAAACGAGTCAATAACAACCCAAGAAGCTATAGATTTACTTTTTGGTGAAGGATGGCTCGAAGAGGCTGTTTGCATCGAAGATGAAGCAAATTGCACGATTGGCGCTGGTTTGGATTGGGGTAATGCATTACCACCTTTAATGCTCAACCTTCCTTTATTTGGTCGCCTATCAACGCTGCGTGTATCTCTCAACCGCGAAGTCAGGCTAATAATTGAAACATGGGATTTAGGTATAGGTACAACTTCTGCGACAGAAACTGCAAGAACACGTATTAAAGAGCGGTTGCTATCTCCTACGCCTGAGTTAATACCTCACTTGGAAGCTACTTTGTTGCAAGATGATTTATACGGTGAGGAGTTTATATCTAACCGCGAAGCTCTCAAATCGCTACTTGCAGTAGTTCTTACTGATGCTGATAGAGAAGAAATTGCAGAGAAGGCTGCTAATTCAATACGCACACAAGTTATGTCACAGGTGAATTTTTCCGGAAAACTTTCTGCGTAAATATAATAACAATAATATCGCGTCAAATTCAAGCAAATTCATCAAAGGGGCGACCGCAGGAGCAGAGGTTACTCTACATCGCTCTTAGCCACATCCATGAGAACTAAATCTATCTGGTATAATAACTCTCATTAAGTATATTAATAAGGTAAAATAGAAATATTCTCTTTATAACAATACCTTCGCCAATTTACGAGAGTGGGTTGGTGACGCTTGCACCATTAACTCGCTGTTCTCTGAGGTTTGGCAAAAACAATAAGTCCTAAAAATTCCTTTAAGGTTTACCACAAGGTTTTTTTTAACGTATTGCTCGCAGTATAAAGGTTCTGACAGT
>NZ_JAIVFV010000341.1 GCF_020829445.1 Nostoc sp. CHAB 5836 | reverse complement strand
AACAATGGGCGCAGACAAGTTGAGCCGTGTTTATACAGCTGGCGGTGGTGCGGCGAATGATACTTGGACTGCCATTAGGGGGCGTTATCTAAAAGTGCCTGTAATAGCATCAGTCTATACAGAAGCTACTCTATCGTACTGCAAAGTATCTTGGGCTGTATTAGTCTTGTAGGTAATACAGGCGAAGTTAAGTTAAGCACCAATAAAAGGTGGTTGAGGAGAGATTTTATCAGTGCGACTACTGCAAGCTTAGTAAATCACAGATGTTACTTGTTACTCTCCCTTCTTCGGTTCTCAATTGCATGGAATACAGACCTAACAAGAACAGCCCCAACCCTTGGAGGGGAGGGGGATAAGATTCAAAGCCTCTCTCCTTAAAGGAAGAGAGGAATGGAAGTGAGGTCAAAGTGTATCGCTTCCATTGGAGAAGCGCTATATATTAATAACTCATGAAAGTGGTGTCTACTAAACAGGCAGTGGGTATTAACTAACTAGATTCCGTAGAGCGTATTTGCAACTCAGTATGTAAGTCTTTACCCTACAGGAGGTTCAATGATGTTAGACAAAAATTGTCATCATGATTGCAATCAGAATCAGTGTCCTTTTGCCCAAGATACAGGTAATCCTAATAGATATGTCTGCCTTAAATGTGGTGTTGAACGAGAAATAAATCAGTATTCCTCTGGTTTCGGCTCGTTTTTGCTGCTGTTATTGAGCTTGTTTATCGCATTTCAACTGCTAGTTAATTATGAAAAGCAAAACAATGGACAAAGACAACAACAGTCTTTGAATAATTCACCCAATAAGGCAATTATCCACTTGTAAAACTAATACTGTTAATTCCCCATAGCCTCTTTTTTTAAGGAGATATGGGGGAATCAAAAAGAATATTCACTGCCAAAAATTCAGCGACCTTCGTGAGCAAAATTATGGACACAAATCAGGATACGCTTTTATTTCGCTTTGCCTCTAAATCCTTGAAATATTTTTTGTTGGTGCTATTTGGCATTGCGATCGCTTATGTTCTATCCAGTGGTTTAGGTATCTTACAAATCATACCCATACTGCTGTACCTTTTACAACAGTTTTTGCTTCCACTAGGAATTATCCTGTTGTGCTTAATTACAACAGCAGTAATTATTGAATCCCTGCGTTAAAAATTAAGGGAATGGGGAATGGTTATTCCCCTTGTCTCCCTCATCCCCTTCCATCCAAAAATTTCAACTGGTGGTATAAACAGCTAATCTGCATTAAATTCACACCCTTTACTTGGGCTTTTCGTAATGGGCTGCCGAAAATTGCTTCTACCTCCAAGGGACGATGTTCGTCGTAGTCAATTTTCATGCTGGGACGATAAGGTGTCATCTTCAGAGTATACTCGAGCATTGTCTGAATGAAGCGATCGCTGATCATCCGCCCATAACTTTTCGCCCCCGCAGCTACTTCATACATCAACTGTTCAACTAACTTGCGGGTGTACTCATCTGCCATTAATTCATCTGTTCTGGCGTTGAGAATCACAGAAAGCCCATTGTAAGGGATATTCCACACCAGCTTTTTCCACCTTGCTAGTAGTAAATCTTCGGCTAATTCAATTGAGATATCAGCGCTTTCAAAGTCATCAGCAATTTGCTGCATCTTCTCAGTTATCCCACTAGGCTCATAATTAGGGGTATATTCACTCAATACAATTTGCCCGTAGTCTAGGTGGTGTATGTGACCTGGCCCGACTTTGTTAGAACATAAAAAGCACAATCCACCGACAACAGTGACATTACCAACAATTTGAGCAATTTCCTCTTCTATACCGAGTCCATTCTGCAATCCCAACACCACCCCATTATCTTTAACCACAGGTGGCAACATCTTTGGTAGTAAGTGGTTTTGCGTAGTCTTCAGTGCCACCACCACCACATCGCATTGTGGCATCTTTTCTACGTCGTAGTAGGCGTGGACTTCGGGAAGGGTAAAGTTACCATCCTTGGACTCTACCACTAAACCATATTTATTTACCTGTTCGTAATCACTCTTAAGCAAAAAGTTGACATTCAACCCAGCTTTTTGTAGTCTAGCACCATAAAACCCACCTAATGCTCCAGTTCCGAGAATGGCATACGTGCGATCGGACATTTCTTCTACAACACAACTTTCTCATAAACATCATAAGGCGATGTTTGACGGATAGTACAGGGAAGTAAGAGTCTAAGTGTGGTTTATTCAGCATCTGCTTTTAATTTTATTTTGTTTAATAAAACTTAAAATACGTTTATTATCCTTTAAGATATTTTGCAGAAATTTAGGAAAAATATATGGCTGATATTGTTGATATTGCAGTTACGGCTGAGTCTTTTAAAACACTGGTAGCGGCTGTACAGGCTGCTGGTTTAGTAGAAACATTAAAAAGTCCTGGCCCGTTCACTGTCTTTGCACCAAATGACGATGCTTTTGCCAAGTTACCACCGGGGACTATCCAAACTCTGTTACAAAATATTCCCCAGCTAACGCGGATTTTAAAGTATCATGTCGTTCCAGGAAAGCTGCTACAAGCTGATTTGGCACAACTGGGTACAGTTAATTCTGTGGAAGGTTCACCCATTAAAATTGGTTCTTCTGATGGTTTTGAAGTAAAAAATGCCACAGTTTTAGCAGCAGATATCGAAGCTGATAATGGTGTGGTACACGTTATCGATACGGTGATTTTACCAGGTTAATTCAGCTAGGGTGGGTGTTTTCCACCCTAACTTATCCAAAATTTTTATAATTAACTAACTATTGGTAGTATCAAAAGGCAGCTAAATAGTTTAATTTATGTTACATTTGCAATGTGATTACTCACTCATATGTAAATGTATGTTTCGTTTATTTTAAAATCAAATAAATTAAATTCTTAAGAAGCTAACAAACATCTATCCCAAAAAATTAATGCTCGATTTTCACACCTTAGCTGAGTTCTCTCGTGTAAACTGCGTAAGTATTTGTGCATTTCTCGTACCAGCAAACTTACTTATCACAATTTTAACTATGGGCCTGGTAGCGTTGCGTCGCCCATCGCATCAAGTGTGGCAATCTGCTGGAATTGCTAGCTTTTTTGCTTCTGTAATGATAATGCACGTATATAC
>NZ_JAIVFV010000340.1 GCF_020829445.1 Nostoc sp. CHAB 5836 | reverse complement strand
AAAGATCCAGGGGGCACTGCCGACGAAGGTCCCGACCTGAGGGTCGTGTGTTCTATGCATTGTTTGTTAGGAAAGGGATACGCCGGCGGCGGCGATCATGACGTGCTTCGGCATGGATTGATTTCGTCGTCGCTAGTTCGGAAATTCGACGTAAGTTGGATAGATTAATTAGTGACGGGATCTTCGCTCTTCTAGTTCTTCGGAATGATGAAGGGCACGTTAAACTTGAGAGTTTGATCCTGGCTCAGAACGAACGCTGGCGGCAGGCTTAACACATGCAAGTCGAACGCGTGTAGCAATACACGAGTGGCGCACGGGTGAGTAACGCGTGGATATCTGCCTTTTGGTTCGGAATAACTCCGGGAAACTGGAGCTAATACCGGATGGTTCCTACGGGATAAAGATTTATCGCCAAAAGATGAGTCCGCGTACGATTAGCTAGTTGGTGAGGTAATGGCTCACCAAGGCGACGATCGTTAGCTGGTCTGAGAGGACGATCAGCCACACTGGGACTGAGACACGGCCCAGACTCCTACGGGAGGCAGCAGTGGGGAATATTGGACAATGGGGGCAACCCTGATCCAGCCATGCCGCGTGAGTGATGAAGGCCTTCGGGTTGTAAAGCTCTTTTGGCGGGGACGATGATGACGGTACCCGCAGAATAAGCCCCGGCTAACTTCGTGCCAGCAGCCGCGGTAAGACGAAGGGGGCTAGCGTTGTTCGGAATTACTGGGCGTAAAGCGAGTGTAGGTGGTTGTCACAGTCAGGTGTGAAAGCCTTGAGCTCAACTCAAGAAATGCACTTGATACTGGGCGACTAGAGGACCGGAGAGGATAGTGGAATTCCCAGTGTAGTGGTGAAATACGTAGAGATTGGGAAGAACACCAGTGGCGAAGGCGGCTATCTGGACGGTTTCTGACACTAAGACTCGAAAGCGTGGGGAGCAAACAGGATTAGATACCCTGGTAGTCCACGCCGTAAACGATGGGTGCTAGACGTTGGCGAGCTTGCTCGTCAGTGTCGCAGCTAACGCGTTAAGCACCCCGCCTGGGGAGTACGGCCGCAAGGTTGAAACTCAAAGGAATTGACGGGGGCCCGCACAAGCGGTGGAGCATGTGGTTCAATTCGACGCAACGCGCAGAACCTTACCAGCCCTTGACATGTGACTCGCCGGCTCCAGAGATGGAGCCTTCGGTTCGGCCGGAGTCAGCACAGGTGCTGCATGGCTGTCGTCAGCTCGTGTCGTGAGATGTTGGGTTAAGTCCCGCAACGAGCGCAACCCTCGTCTCCAGTTGCCATCAGGTTATGCTGGGCACTTTGGAGAAACTGCCGGTGACAAGCCGGAGGAAGGTGGGGATGACGTCAAGTCCTCATGGCCCTTACGGGCTGGGCTACACACGTGCTACAATGGCGGTGACAGTGGGATGCGAAGGGGCGACCCGGAGCCGATCCCCAAAAACCGTCCCAGTTCGGATTGCACTCTGCAACTCGAGTGCATGAAGTTGGAATCGCTAGTAATCGCGGATCAGCATGCCGCGGTGAATACGTTCCCGGGCCTTGTACACACCGCCCGTCACGCCATGGGAGTTGGTTCTACCCGAAAACGGTGCGCTAACCGCAAGGGGGCAGCCGGTCACGGTAGGATCAATGACTGGGGCGAAGTCGTAACAAGGTAGCCGTAGGGGAACCTGCGGCTGGATCACCTCCTTTCTAAGGAAGATTGGAAGCAATTCCGGTCTTTACTTAACACTAAATCGAAGTCTGCTTTCTCAAGGCAGGCCGCTGCCGTCGACGCATCCCTTTCCTGTGATGGTATTTTGGCGAGACAGAGCCACGTTTTGGTTCTGTTGTTTCGTCTGTCCGAACCGGGCTAGTAGCTCAGCTGGTTAGAGCGCGCGCTTGATAAGCGTGAGGTCGGAGGTTCAAATCCTCCCTGGCCCACCAAGTTGCTCTGACGGCTCGTTGCGAGGACAGCCGGCATGAGCCGGAGACGAAACGAGATCGCGACCGATTTTTCTCAAACGGGGGCATAGCTCAGTTGGGAGAGCGCCTGCTTTGCAAGCAGGAGGTCGTCGGTTCGATCCCGTCTGCCTCCACCATCACACGCACAGAACGCAGCGCCGGAGTGTGGCGCGGCATCGTTCTTTGACATCGTTTATCGGAATGTAATGAGGTCTTTAAAGTCTAGATTATTCCGCGCCCTGCATCTCTCAAAGGCAGGGTGGTAGGAGTGGGTAACAAGGCCGTTTTCGGAGTGGGGGTCGTCCCCTGCACGGAACGAGCCGATAGGGCGATCGCAAGATCGTTCCATCGCTGACAAAACGTGAGATCAAGCACAATAAGGGCGTTTGGCGGATGCCTTGGCACTGAGAGGCGATGAAGGACGTGGCAGGCTGCGATAAGCTTCGGGGAGTTGCCAGCACACTTTGATCCGAAGATTTCCGAATGGGGAAACCCCATCCATCAGGATGATCGTTGACTGAATCCATAGGTCAACGAGGCAAACCCAGGGAACTGAAACATCTCAGTACCTGGAGGAAAGGACATCAACAGAGACTCCGCTAGTAGTGGCGAGCGAACGCGGACTAGGCCAGTGCTTCGATTGTAAGAACCGGAACACTCTGGAAAGAGTGGCCATAGCGGGTGATAGCCCCGTACGGGTAGAAAGCAGTCGGAGACTCGAGTAGGGCGGGACACGTGAAATCCTGTCTGAACACGGGGGGATCACCCTCCAAGCCTAAGTACTCCTCAGTGACCGATAGTGAACAAGTACCGTGAGGGAAAGGTGAAAAGCACCCCGACAAGGGGAGTGAAATAGACCTGAAACCGAACGCCTACAAACAGTCGGAGGCCGCAAGGCTAACGGCGTACCTTTTGTATAATGGGTCAGCGACTTACTCTGTGCAGCAAGCTTAAGCCGATAGGTGTAGGCGCAGCGAAAGCGAGTCTGAATAGGGCGCTTAGTTGCACGGAGTAGACCCGAAACCGGGTGATCTAGTCATGGGCAGGTTGAAGGTGCGGTAACGCGCACTGGAGGACCGAACCGGTTACCGTTGCAAAGGTATCGGATGACCTGTGATTAGGGGTGAAAGGCCAACCAAACTCGGAAATAGCTGGTTCTCCGCGAAAACTATTTAGGTAGTGCGTCG
>NZ_JAIVFV010000339.1 GCF_020829445.1 Nostoc sp. CHAB 5836 | reverse complement strand
TCGAAATACATATTTTTTTGTTTTTCATAAATAAATTTAGGGGCTTTAAACCCTTTTTAGCAGAGGGAAGCATTATTTTCTAAAACCTCCTGCCTCCTGCCTCCTGCCCTCTGCCTTTCTTCGGTAACATCTGATGCTGGTTTAGGTTTAATTGCGGAATTAGACCGAAAATTGCAAATAACATCACGATTAGCTCTATGTTTCCAAGATTACCGTCAAATAAACCGAATGTTGCATCCAATAGAAGGCTTAATTGCACAACGGATATATGGGTTAATCATGGGATACGAAGACTTAAATGACCATGAAGAATTACGCCATGATCCGATGTTTGCTCTAGCATTAGGGAAAAGAATTGGACTAGAGAATGAGCCAGCAACATTGGCAGGTAAAAGTACATTAAATAGGCTGGAACATTGTCCAGAAGATGTAGAGCAAGGAGCAGACAGTCGTTATCATAAAATCGGGCATTGTCCATCAAAAATTGAAAGTCTATTTGTGGATATATTTCTAGAATCTTATGTCAAAGAACCACGACAAATTATTTTAGACTTGGATGTAACTGATGATTTAGTGCATGGAACTCAGGAGCAAGTTTTTTTCAATACTTATTACGCAGGATACTGCTATGCTCCACTTTATATTTTTTGTGGCAAACATTTATTGGCAGCAAAACTTCGCCCTTCTAATATAGACCCAGCATCAGGAGCATTAGAAGAATTACAGAGGGTGATTCAACAAATACGGCAACAATGGAAGAATGTCGAAATTTTAGTCCGTGGAGATAGTGCATATTCACGAGAAAATATCATGTCATGGTGTGAGTCACAAGTGAGAGTTGATTACGTGTTTGGATTGGCGCAAAATAGTCGTTTAATTCAGATGACTACCACGACTCAAAATAGAGCAAAGCTTGAGTTTAATGAGAAATTATCAACAGTAGTCTCATTTTTAGAAACTGTATTTAACCCGAATGAACAACTGTCTGAAGTTGCTTCTGACCTGATTAATAACTCAATTTTGTATAAGTCTTTAGACTATAAAACTCGTGAATCTTGGAGTTGTAGTCGTCGTGTGGTCTCGAAAGTTGAATATGGAGCAAAGGGGACTAATATTCGTTTTGTTGTTACTTCATTGACTACCAAGAAAGTACCTCCTGCTCAACTCTACACACAGAAATACTGTAAGCGAGGTGAGATGGAAAATCGCTTTAAAGAACAACAGATGGAACTTTTTAGCGATAGAACCAGTACACACACATTTGCAGGAAATCAATTACGATTGTGGTTCTCTTCCATAGCTTACGTTTTGATGAATGCATTGCGAGAAAAGTGTTTGGCTAAAACCGAATTACGCCCGTGAGTAGCATTGGAACAGGAATGTACGTTAAGCCCAAGATGCTTACTGTAATTGAGTTTGAGCCGTCACTCTCAAATCTATCTATTCCTGTGATAAAGATTATTATCACCGGAAAAATACGCTCAAAGCCTGAAATATCGATGAGAATGAGGCATTAAAGAAAGTAAAAATTTTATCGTTATCACAGGAATCAGTCGTTAGCGTACATTTTGGTTCCAATGCTACTCGCACGCGTAGTTTGGGTGCTTGCCCTTTAGCGTCAGCTGTAGCCGATTCTTGGTGAGCATATTTAAAATCGTAAAGGACAATTGGTAGTCCCTGATCGATCGCGGAACGTACCAGAGGGTTAATCATGGAGAAGGTTTTACCAGAACCAGCCCCGCCACAAACTAAAATTCCACGTTGTACATCTGGCAGATAGAGTCTGGTTTTATCTTCTGGAATATTGATAATGCGTTTGTTGTCAACAACCTGAAAAGTAGTACCTTTAGGTGTACCAATGTATAAAGCTACCCTGTTATGTTTGCGTTCAATCAGTTGTTTGCAGGCCAGCTTACGAGCTGCTGTTTTCTCCCTACCTCCTGCCCATCGCGCCCGTGCTAGTTTGTTTGTTGCCCCTCGCCCCTCCATTGCTTTCGCTAACATTAACGCTCCCACACTTACAAGTAATCCCAAACCCATTGGGGAGAAAAAGGCATCCTTAAAATTCTGAGGAACAAGGTTGTAAGCAGGGGGGGCTGTGGTAGCTGGGGATGCAGGAGGGGAAAGAGAATTATTTTTTAATGAATTTTTCTCCCTCTGCTGCACATATCCCCCTGCTCTCTTTACTTGTTGAGTGATTTTAAATGTTGTCGTCATCATTAGGGACATCCAAAAATTAAATTACTGAATTTCTGCATCGAATACGACTATCAGATTTCTTCTCCCCCTTCTTCCCCTGCTTCCGCTAAGTTTGGATATTCCATACCTTTCACCAAATGAAAAATACAAATAATTTCTCCTCTGCCCCTCTGCTCCTCCGCCCCTCTGCCTACATTCACCCCCTCCCCAGAATGACTAGATCATTCTCCTTGGTGGGAATCCAAGGTACTGGGCCAATAAAGTAGGGAGTGCAAGATTTACCACCCCAGAAAAACCTAATGCAAAAGCGAAAAAATAGCCCAAAGTTGGCTGTACCGGTGGACTCATTTACACCAGTTAGCACAACTTTGAAACCAGAACCGTAGACAAGCCTACCTGTCGGTTCTTTACCACCGTTAACACGTTGTAAGATCCCAAAACCACCGTCTACTTTCTGAGCAGAACCAGAAGCCCATCGCTTACCGTAAAGGTTGCCAGCTTGCCCTGCGACATCACCTAGTTCTAGGAATGGACACTCTTTACCCACATTACAGGCGACAACAACATTTTTGTTGGAACGATTTACCCTACCAGAAACAAAGTAATTCTCTCTGGCTCTGGAATCACCACGTTCCGAATTACCTAAAACCACAGAAGCTATACCCACCACATCCAAACCCGAATTAATCGGCTGTGGCATCTTGTCAAAAGGTACTTGATTTAGCCCTGGCACTTGATTAATGTAGCTTTGCTGCCAGCCTGGAAATCTTGATAGTTGCGTCTGATTAAGTCTAGGAATTGAATTGATGGGATATCGACCTAGATCCAGTTTTTTACCCAAAGGGATATTAAGTACCTATGCAAAATAAATTGTATATTATGGAAATAGTAATGTAAAATATCTTCTTGGTCACAAGAAGGTCAAAAAAATGCGATTTATTAAAGATTTAACTATTGATACAATCAAATTACTTA
>NZ_JAIVFV010000033.1 GCF_020829445.1 Nostoc sp. CHAB 5836 | reverse complement strand
GGGATGTCTGGTAGTACATCCAAGGCGGATAACTCCACTATTCAAGCGTGTCCATGCTGAAAGTAGGGTTGCTTAAAGCCGACGTTGCATAAGTCTGACTATATTTGACTATGCGATTTGGAACTATTAACCCCCAAACTTAGTTAAAAATTTTTAGTGCCGAGTTCCGTTAGCGGTAGCGGGGCGTTTAGCCCATTCTGAGTGAAGAATCAAAAAATTGTTTTTTTGATTTACTTTTTTTATCTCAGTACTCAGCACTCAGGGAGAAGGTGAGACGCCAAGGGCTAACGGTAACTCGGCACGAGCTTTTTAGTAGGCTAGACCCATACTGCGAGTTGTTTCAGCGCCCAGGTAAACCCGGATGCTCAAAAAGTCGGTGGGACAAGCAGTTTCGCAACGCTTACAGCCCACGCAGTCTTCTGTACGGGGTGAAGAGGCAATTTGAGCGGCTTTACAGCCATCCCAAGGAACCATCTCCAGTACATCAGTAGGGCAAGCACGGACGCATTGGGTGCAGCCAATGCAGGTATCGTAGATTTTTACGGAATGAGACATTGAATAAACGGCTCCTTTCGAGTGTTCTTCTCTGCGAAAGAATCATAATCAACGCATAGTCTACCGCAGTGCTTGATAGGCCGTAATCAAAAGGCTACATAACTTCAAACAATGTAATAAGCACCCAAGATATTTGTTTTTGCGAGATTGTCCCTATTGACTTATTAATCAGCAACATCATAGGAGCGCATTTACCCCAGTTACATACCATAATGGGGTTGAGTCGTAAAGATAAATGAAACAAAAATCAATCAACAATTAGCTTTCATTGCGCCGATCTACTGATTTTGCGATCGCCACTTCTCCGTGTAAACAGAGAAACCTTGGCTATCTAAGTGACGTACAATCCGATTTTTATTACGGATTAACACTGCTTTGGCCATGTAAATAATCAATTTAGAGACTGCGATCACAGCTATTTTTTGGGCGATGATTGGCAGAAAGCAGTTAGGCGATCGCTCACCGATAACTTGTATATTTTACTTTGTAAGTCTGGCAAGCTCATCATTTTTACTCCTAAATGTCAGAGTATTTCAGAAATTGCAAATTCATCAGTCATAACAGCAATTCCTCTTGAAATCTTTGGCTCCCTAACCATTACTTCCATTTGTTCTTCTGAATTGTTGGCATCAGCCAATTTATCTTTTACATACTCCCTTTCTCGGATTTGTCGTGCAATACTTTCTAACAGCCAGAGTTGTTCTTCCATAGACAAGGCAAGGACGGAGCGCTCAATTTCTAGTAAATTTGGTGAGATCATTTTCCTTCTGATTCCAAGCAGTGCATATTTTTCAAAGATATTCTATTCAGTCTATAGGACTCCTACTTGATTGCGTGAAAAAAACTCAGTACGCCTTCATTGCTTTTTCCTGTTCTCTTTCTCTACGAGTGATTCACTAATCAAATCGGATTCCTATATCTGGTTAACCTAGAGCATCACAAATTCCCCATTATTTTTCCCACGCCTATTTTTTCACAAATTAAATGAGATTGCTATAAATAACCAGAAGTCAGTTCTATGACTTTTTAATTAAGTGTTCCTGCTGAAGGAGAATCTACGCTAAACTGACTACATGAATTACGAAACAGCTCGGAAACTCCTCATAGATCAGACAATCACAACCGAGGAAAACCCAGATGCGCTGTTAACGCGTATGAAACAGGGGAAACCGCCGGTACCCGGTCAGATCACTTCGATTTTATTAGCATTAAAAGTGGTGTTTGAAGCTCTCAAAGATGCAAAGAGCCTAGACCGAGAACTAGCTTTAGCCCTTTATCAGTTAAGTATTAAGGCTCAACAGCTATTTGGCGCAGGGCGGAAAGCCGGCGTTGATTGGCCGCCACTACTGAAAGAAGATTTGCTACGAATTTCCTTAGCATCTGAAAGTATCTTTTCAGGTACATGGCAAATCTTAGCTCCTGTAGGATTGGGGAAGTTGTAGAACACCGATTCAGTCATTTTTAAACGAGAAGATGAGGGGGATGTGGTTCGACTTCGCTCACCAACTGGGGGATGAGGAAGTAGGAGAGAATGATTAGGGACTTCCAATAAATAAATTATTCAATTTTGTGGGGTATTTTTTAAATTGGAAGTCCCTTAATGCCTCATGTCCCATGCCCATTAACGAATTTGCAGTTCACTTTCTAACTTGTCTAGGTCAGTTTTGAGCAAAATCGTCATTTGACCGGTAAAAGCTTTACCAGTATTGGGTTGAGCAATTTCCACCCAATAGGCATAGCGATCGCCTACTCGTAATTCTCCCTTTAAGGCTTCCCGAATCGGAGTTTTGGCAAGACGCGCCGAATTAACTACCTTTTGGTTGGGATACTGGTATACGACTTGGGCGCGATCGTAGTCTTGATAAATCTCCAAGCCATAAATCACCCGTAAGGATTCCTGGAGACGCGCAAATGTCATGCCGTTAATAGCGTCATACATCGCAATGCGCTCAGTCCGAATTCTGCCTCGGTCTTTGGAAAACTCTACTCTACCGGGAGGCAATACCGAAGCTTGAAAAGTAAATCTTTGGGCAGCTGTATCAGTCTTTTGCACAAATAATTGCTCCCCATTCCTGGGGCGGAGTGTTGGATGTGCTTTAATCCATGTGCCTACTTCCTCTGTAGTTTGCCCTGGTAAAGCATTAGCTTGGGAATCAAAAAGCATTCCTACGCAAAGCCAGGACACTAGAGAAACAGGCAAACTTAAAAAGTTAAGCAGAGATTTTTTGAGCATTTTGCTGTTCAGGACTTTTTATGGAAATTTCCCCATTAGGGAGTAACCATAGTCTTCCCGTTTTTCAACAAGATTATTTCAATGGTAGGACTTACGCAAAAACTCTCTGTCTTGTTCCTTTGTGTCCTTGACGTCAATTCAAGATATGCATTATGTTTGCATTCTCATTTAGTAGTCCGGCAGAATCTGGCTCAGTTTCACAAAAATATTTCGCTAAAAATCCGAAAAGCAGCAATTCCAACTTGTAGCTCAGTATATACCTACAAAATTGATATATTGCTATAGGACTAGTATTTGATTTTTTGAAATACACGTAGTAACGCACCACACGCTTGCAATGATGCGTTACGCTCTGCTAACGCACCATACATGACTACCGAGATTTTTTCAGAAATCGAATACGATTCCTATAGTACAGCTTGGCTTGCTAGTAGCATAAATTGGAATAGAAATTTTTCGACTTAAAATTCCCCTATCTTTTCAATACAAAATCATCAGCAAAATTAGGAGCGTAATTATGCTAGTAGAAAACAACAAATCTCGTCGTCAATTAAGTCGCATTTTAATTTGTTGCTTGAGTAGTAGTTTGTTGATCACAAGTAATGTGCTGCCTATCAGTGCTTTGGTAAAACCTCAAAATTCTCAGGGCTTCATAATTGCTAAATCACCAGATGAAAGACAACCAGAAGCAGTAAAAAAAGCAATTGAGCAAATTCCTGCTTCTCAAGCGTCGGCATCTCCAAGACGGAAGACATCTATTGAGTCTCCAATACAGACTCCTATATCTTCTAAGGTCAGTAATTCTAATCAAGCAAGCAATAGTTCCAATGATGGTTCTACTTCTCGACCATCTAGACGTAGAAATTCTAATCAAGCAAGTAATAATTCTAATGATGGTTCTACTTCTCGACCATCTAGACGTAGAAATTCTAATCAAGCAAGCAATAATTCTAATGATGTTTCTACTTCTAGACCATCTAGACGTAGAAATTCTAATCAAGCAAGCAATAATTCTAATGATGGTTCTACTTCTAGACCATCTAGACGTAGAAATTCTAACTCAAACTCTGTGTCTTCAAATTCAGAGAGAGGTCGCAACTCGAATTATAATTCAGGTAGAGGTGGCAACCAAAATATCGACAATTCACAGGTTTCTACGTCTGTGACACCTACTTTCAAAGAAGTTAACTTTGTAGATGTTACATTGGGTATTTTGAGTAAGCGTGACTTTCAATCTCAAGGTAGATATTTTCATTTCTATGAGTTTGAAGGTAGAGAAAATCAATTAGTCCAAATTAGGCTGATTGGAAGTAATGATACACGCAGATCAAATAACTTGAGTTTAAAACCCTTGTTGTTTTTGCACGATCCTGATAATAATATTATCGTCAAAAAAAGCGCTTTGGATAAAAGCAGTGGTGGTGATGATGCATTCATTTTTGCGCGACTACCTGTCAACGGCACTTACAAAATTGCAGTTACTAGCCAAGATCCTGGAGATACAGGTCGCTATAGTTTGGCTCTCAGGAATGACAGAGCTAGCTATACTTTAGATGAAGCAGGTCAACTAACTGCCAAAAGCTCAACCCTGAAACAAAATGGAGGCGCTTACAATGTTTCTAATTTTCAAGGGAAAAAAAATCAGCTTATAAGTATTCGTGTAGATAGTGTTGATGAAGAATTTTCTCCTTACGTAGCTTTACTAAATTCTCAAGGACAGACGATCGCTATAGATCAACACAAAGACAAGGATGGGGTTTACAGTGCTTTAATTGACAGAGCTAGGTTGCCTGAAGATGATACTTACTATATAGTTGTTACTTCCAAAAATCCACAGGATCGCGGTAAATACAGATTGACAATCTTCTGATCATTCAGGTTACTTGAAACCACCGCATTGTTGCCGTTGGTTGAGGGTATCTTAGAGGATGTTTGAAAAGTCTAATTTATTACTAGCCCTGGCACAGGTGCGGCTACACAAACAAAACCTTAATTTTTCGTTAGTCCACCTTGGTGGACAACGCTAGTGTAGTAGCGAATTATATTCGCCTAATACTTTTCAAACATCCTCTGAAATTGGTATTAGATTTTATGCAAAAATTGGGTCTAAATCTAATACAAATCCGGTTAACACATCTTCACCTGATATAGTACTAGTATTTGATTTTTGAAATATACGTAGGGGAGCCAGTCGTTTGGGCGGGTTTCCCGACTTGAGCGAACTGGCGGTGTGTTAGCGAAGCGTAACGCACCCACCATCTCAAGCTTTTGGTGCGTTACGGCTTACGCCTAACACACCCTACAAATATTTAGATTTTTTCAGAAATCAAATATGATTCCTATATCATGTCCGGTTGATTACTTAGATTACTCTAGGGGCACATAATTGTACGCCTCTACGTAATTTAGTATAATTTTTACTTACTGAGACAACCGCCAAATCTTAATAGTGTTGTCTTCACTACCGCTCACTAGGGTTTTACCATCAAGACTGAAAGTTACAGATGTTACAGTGTTGGTGTGCCCTTTTAATGTGAGAATTTCCTCTCCTGTGGCCGGATTCCAGAGTTTGATAGTGCGATCGCGGCTACCACTAACAAGAATTTTCCCATCGGCACTGAAGGCTACGGATATAACAGTGTTGCTATGTCCCGCTAGAGTACGAATTTGTTTTCCCGTAGGCAGATGCCAAAGTTTGATGGTGCCTAGGCGTAGCCCGTCGTAGACATCGCGGCTAGCACTGGCTAAAGTTTTACCATCTGGGCTGATAGCTAGGGTTGTTACTGTTTGAGAATTGCCTTCTAGTGTGCGGATTAGGTATCCCTTTGTTAGATTCCAAATTTTGATCGTCTTATCAAAACTGCCACTGGCAAGAATCACATCATCCTGGCTCATGGCTACTGACCGCACCCAGAATGTATGCCCTACCAGTGTCCGAATTTGCTCTCCTGTTGCCAGATTCCAGATTTTGATCGTGTTGTCATCACTACCACTAACTAAAGTCTCGCTATCAGCACTGATGCCTAGGGCATGAACTGAGTCAGAATGCCCCTCCAAGGTGCGAATTAGTTTTCGCGTTGCCAGATTCCAGATTTTGATGGTGTTGTCATTACTAGCGCTAACCAGGGTTTTGCCATCTGGGCTGATCACCACCACATTTACCTGCTGAGAATGCCCGTTGAGTGAAGAGATTTGTTTTCCGGTTGCCAGATTCCAAAGTTTGATTGTGCGTAGGCGTAGCCCCTCGTAGACATCGTTGCCACTGCTGGCAATGATTTTGCCATCGGGGCTGATGGCGACGGATAAAACTGAGTTTTGGTATCCTTGAAGGGTATTAGATAAGGAAACCTTATTCAAGGTAAGCTTTAGTGGTTGATCTAAAAGCGCCTCATCTTTGCCAGGGCTATTGTGCTGACTTAGCCTCGAAGCCAAAGTAGCCTGAATTCGACGAAAATGTTTATACCAGGATTCTCCAAAGCCGAATAACATAATCAAAGCACTTACCAAGATTAAAATTCTCAGTAAGGGATAACTTTTTGGTAAATATGGGGCTTTGGTTGGTGGTATTTTCCCCGATGACTTTCCGGCTGGTGGCAGTGCAAGCAATTGTTTTGGAGTCAAGTCTCTGAGGACTTCATCGGCTGACTGGTAACGTTCATGGATGTCTTTTTTCAAAAGCTTGTCGATGACAAAATCCAACTCAGGATTTAATGGAGTCCGCAAATATTCTCGCCAATTACTCACCCAAGCGTACCCAGATTCCATCCACAACTGAAAGGGGGAATTTCCTGTTAGCAGATGAAAGCAGGTAGCCCCCAAACCGAACAAGTCACTGGCGGGGAAAGCTTTCCCATCTCTAATCTGTTCTAGGGGTGAATAACCATGCGAACCAATGGATGTGCCAGATTTCTGCTGAACTTTTGCGGTGAATTGCTTTGAGGAGCCAAAATCAATTAGGCTTAATCGCCCATCACTTTTATGGCGGATAATATTTTCTGGCTTGATATCTCGATGAATGACTTTGCGATCGTGGATAAATTTCAGAATGGGCAGTAAATCTAGCAAAATAGCTTGAATTTCCCTAGCTTTATAAGCCTTGCGCTGTTCCAACTCCTTTAACAAATTCTCTCCATTGATAAACTGCTGCACTAAATATAGGCAGCCGTCTTGCTCAAAGTAAGCTAGCAGAGTCGGAATTTGAGGATGTTCCCCAAGGTCTTGTAATCGTTGCGCTTCTTCGGCAAACAACTCCATCGCCTTTTTTTGCGACCAAGTTCCTTGGAATTTTGGAGCTAATTGCTTGATAACACAGCGTTCATTAAGTTTATCTACATCTTCTGATAGATAGGTTCTGCCAAATCCCCCCTCATCTGAAAGGACTCGGATGACACGGAAGCGATTTCTTAAAAGTGACACCAATGGGGTGCTACAACTTTGACAAAACTTCTTTCCATTGGGATTCAGGGGATTTGAGCAATCGGGATTTAAGCAGCAGATCATGATCTGACAGGCGCGACTGCATGACAACTTAGCCTAAGTTTGCCCCGAACTTTCCCTTAAGAAAATTGACTCTCGTTTACTTGTGGTAGAAAACCCTGTGCTGGGGATTGGGGAATTACTTAAATAGTTAGCGTTTGTAAATAGTAAGTAAGTCGGTGAAAATAAATCAAACTATGTGACGAAACGTAAACAGGCTTGAAACCCTTACCAAGGACGAATGACAGCCATCACCAGTTATCTTTAATTGCGCCGACTTACTTAGTCAGTCTTCCTTGTCTGTGGAAAACTACGAGAGCCATAAGATTAATTATTCTCTCGATTATATAATAATCTGAATAGAAATTTTTTTTGATGTGTCAGCCCTAGTAATTTTGCTTGTATCTTGGCAAGTGACAAAAGACTAAGTATTAAAGATAAACCCTCTTTAATCAATCATTACTGGCTAGAATATGTAGTCAAAATGCGTACTAAATTTATTTTTGATATTTAAATCACCCATCATTAATTGTTAATTTGATACTTTAGCTTAATTACGCTTAAACTTACAGCGCTTTTCAAGTAATTGAACCACACCACTCATATCTCCCTCATTTTGCGGTCTAAATACCTGAAAACTGCTGTAACTTTAGGATCTCGTTTGTTTTAGCTGAAACAGCAAGAAGCCTCACATCTCACCTTTGATAGGAGTGTGAGATGAATTGCGCGTGAGTTGACGACAGTTCTCTGACCGATATTGAGCGTAAGCGAAATTAGGGAAGAGGACATGGAGGAAACGAACAAATCTTCTCTACGAGACGCTGCACGATGTGTTATGTTATTTTATAGCAAATTTATTTCACTCTAAGATGCTAAAGGTCGTCAAAGTCAGACTATATCCAGATGTCATTCAACAGCAGTCACTAGCACAAGCTTTTGGCTGTTGTCGTTGGCTTTGGAATTATTGTCTGAGCTTGATGAATCAGACTTACAAAGAAACAGGCAAGGGGCTATCTGGATATGAAGTTAAAAAGCTAATCCCGCAACTTAAAAAAGAGCATGATTGGTTGGCTTTAACTTACTCACAGTGTTTACAACAAGTGTGTTTAAATCTGGGAGTGGCTTTTAATAACTTCTTTGAAAAAAGAGCAAAATATCCAAACTTCAAGTCAAAGCATAATAAGCAGTCAATACAGTATCCTCAAAATGTCAGGATTGCTGACAATTACTTAACCTTCCCAAAAATCGGGGATGTGTCAGCAATAATTCATAGACCGATTGAAGGAAAAGTTAAGACTGTAACTATATCTAAAAACTGTTCTAACCAATACTTCGCCGCCATTCTCTTTGATGATGGTAAAGATAAACCTTATTGCTCTACAGATGGTAAAGCAATAGGTATTGATTTGGGACTAACTCACTTCGCTATTACTAGTGATGGGTCGAAATTTGACAATCCGAGAATACTCAACAAACACGAAAAAAATCTGTTGCTGAAACAGCAACAATTATCTAGGAAGAAAAAAGGTTCTAATAACCGCATTAAATCTAGAAATAAAGTTGCTAGGGTTCACAGAAAAATTACTAATTGCCGTGAAGATTTTCTGCACAAGCTATCGCGTAGGATAGTTAACGAAAACCAAGTGATTGTGGTTGAAAATCTTAATGTTAAAGGCATGATGCAAAATCACTGCCTAGCCAAATCTATTCAACAGGTTGGTTGGGGGATGTTTTGCACAATGCTTAAATACAAGGCAGAGATGTCAGGGAAGATTTACCAAGAAGTAGATAGATTTTTCCCTAGTTCAAAAACCTGCCACCTATGCTTGAATCAAGTCAGTAGCTTACCACTAGATGTAAGAACCTGGACTTGTGAGCATTGCAAAACTAAGCATGATCGGGATATCAATGCCAGTATTAACCTTCGAGATGAAGGTCTACGGATTTTGACCTCTGGAACGGGGGATAAAGCCTGTCGCCCAGATGTAAGTCGCAGTAATAGAGGACGCAAGAAATCTACTACTACGCTTTCTGTTGGACAGGAAGCCTACACTGTACGCGAAGCGTCAGTGTAGGTAGTTCACTCTTCCTCTCCATTTACGAATGGCAATAGCAGTTCTGACTACAGGTGGTAAATATATTTCCGGAGTTTCGGGAGTATTTTCATGTTTTGTAGCACTTTTTTTATTTAATTTTTGAGTAGTTAGACAGTTAGTCAAAGTAGGCAAATAGCTTTCATTGTCTAAAGCTTTAATGACTTCATCGGCAGTCTTAAACCGCTCGTTTAAACTAATTTTCACCATTTTTCCCAAAATATTGGCGAAACTGTCGCTAACATTTACCTCTTTTTGCCAGCAGATTTCACCAGTCTTTGGGTCATAGTCAAATTCTAAAGGACTTTTAGCAGTCAACATACAAATACAAGTTACACCCAGTGCATAAATATCACTGGCATAAACTGGACGTAGACAAAACTGTTCTGGTGGTGCAAATCCCCTAGTTCCAACAAAAATAGTGTTTGCAGCTTGATTGATTGAGTTTTCACAAACGTCAACTAATTGCTCTTTCACCGCACCAAAATCAATCAACACTACCCGTCCGTCATCATCACAGCGCAATAAATTCTGGGGCTTAATATCCCGATGAATCACATGATGTTTATGAAGATACTGTAATACAGGTAATAATTCCTGTAATAACTGTTTAACTGAGGCTTCACTTTTGGGGCCAGTTTGCCGCATTTCTCGTGCCAAAGTCAAACCCGGCACATATTCTTGAATTAAAAAAAACTCCCCATTCGCCTGAAAGTAGTCTAATAGCATGGGAATTTGGGAATGAGTACCGAGTTGACCTAAAGTTCTTGCTTCTTTTTGAAAGCGCGTACACGCCTTTTGCCAACTTTGGGGAGTAGTCACTTTTGGACAAAGCTGTTTAATCACACACAGGAGATTCCCAGGTAATACGACATCTTTGGCTAAAAACGTGATGCCAAAACCACCTCTACCTAAAATTTGCAGTATTTCAAAGCGATCGCGAAATAGCTCTTTGGAACCAGACATCCGACCAAGTTGAGTTTGCGGTGAAATGCTCTGTTGAGAATTGGTTATTTTCTGATGAAAGGGATTCATTTGTCTAGAATATATACTCGGAGATGTTTTTAATCTTACGAAAAATATTCATTGGCAACCGTAATATTACGGTATCTTTGCCAAATCATCATTACTCTCCTATTAAAAATTCAAAAAATAAAAATAAATTTTGTACAACTTACGTATTGACAAAATAATTGAAACGTGGATTTGCCAAATATAGGACTTACGCAAGTGTCACAAAAAATAAAAGCTTTTAGTTTGTAGTAAGGGCTACCCTACGGGAACGCTCCGCGAACAGCCCTGATGAAAGAGGACTAAAGTCCTCACTACAAACTAAAAATAATATGTCGGTTTTAGCTAAGTACACCAAAGATATTGAGTTCTAAGTACAGCTTTGCGTAAAATCGTGGCCAATTGAGGGTTGAAATTTAAACGCATAGGCGCCTCGCCTTCCCGCAGGGTAGGGGCGCAAAGGGAAGCGCATAGGCGCTTCGCCTTCCCGCAGGGTAGGAACGCAAAGAGAATTCGCTACGAATTAATGAAATGTTGTACTAAGGCACCTCAATCGGAATCAAAGCATTTTCTGGCAAATAGTTGGAAAAACGCCCTTCATCTGCAAGCACCAAAATCAGGCGCAGGGGATAATCTGGCGGAACTTGCAAATCTGCCCACGGTACTGCTAACTCTAAACAACTATTTATTGCTACTTGAGCGCGACTGAAACGGGGATGCCATTGATAATTGTCTCCAGCTTCTCGAAACTGAATTGATTGCGTCAGCAAGTTAACTTCGAGAAGATGGTGGAATAGGTAATTAAGTGGGGCTGCGTCTGGTACATCTGCCAAGGGAACTGGGCTATTGACCATTGTTTTTTCTGGATAGAACCACAGTAAATTCAACTCTGTTGGCAAATCTCGCCCTGGTGCTGCGCCACTTTTAAAGTCCAGTCGCAAATAGAAATTAAGGTGATCCACCCCATACCAAAGTCGCTGAATGACACTGCTATTGTGCATTGTCCCTCGCGCCCCGCCGATTTCTATGCGTCCAGCTTTGTCCCAATCTTGCTCATCACCCTTACCATCAATGACGGGATGAATAAACCCTTGTGGGGTATGGCTTCCCTGTGCTTCATGGATTTCTACTGGTTGCTTGAGATCGGGCGGTACAGGTTCATTTAATGCTTTGTAAATGCCAAATAAGTGTTCTCGAAATAACCGATCAAAGATGGCATCTTGATTTGAGGAGTGTCCTGCACCAAACCACCAAAACCAGTCGGAACCCTCTGCGGCATACAGTGCTTCCCAGGCTTCAGGGTTGTTTTCCTCCGTCGCTTCCGGATGACTTGCGAGCATTTCCCTTGCTTGTGTCAAGTAATCCCAAGCACGATTTTTGGCAGGATCGCCGATCCAAGTGGTGAAACTGCCATCCACCCAAGAGCCACTATGTAGTTGTCCTGCGGGGATGGTGGCTGTGGCTGGAAATTCTGCCAAAAATTCGGAGACAGTGACGAGTTTGAGGTGGGGTTCGTCGCTCAAGCTTTGATATAAAGCTTCTAGGAAGGGTTTGCCGTCTTGGGGATAAAATTCCCAGCAATTCTCCCCATCCAAGGCGATGGTAACTAGCCAAGGTTGTTCACTTTGACTCTCTCTTTGCATTTTAGCGATCGCTTGCAAATGTCCCACTAAGTCTGCTGCTGCCTGTTTTGCTGGCATTGCGCTATAAGTAAAGCCAATCAAATCTGATAATCTGTGGTCACGAAACACAATTGACAAGTCACCTTCTGGGGTTTCTAGGCGATAGGGTCGGTATAGCAGTTCTGGTTGCTCTACATTCCCGGCTCCATCTCGATGAAAAAAGTGTTTCAGCGTCCACCCTAAGACAGCTTCATCTGAGCATATCCACGTAAATCCTTGGTTAATAATATGTGGAAGCACCGCCGGACTTACGGACTGTTCCGAAGGCCACAAACCACGAGGAATCTGTCCAAAGCGGTCTTTATAAAAGTTCCAAGCTTTCCGCAAGTGGCGGGGGATATCTTCTGCCCACTGAAAGCGCTGCTGAGGTAGTGTCATATTGGGCACAGCTACCCGACCGGAGTTAGTATCAGCTAGCAAGGGCAAAATTGGGTGAGTGTAAGGCGTGGTGGTAACTTCTAGCTGCCCCGCCTCCTGCATTTTGCGATGTTGGGGGATAATGCGGCTGAGAATTTCTCGCTGTTTGGAATAAATGCGCTGGCGATCGCTTAAAGAAAAATTTCGACCCTGTTTTAACCAAGCAGCAATTTCCGGGTCATCCCAAAACAGGGGATCGATCCAAGCCAGATTGTGCCAAGCTAACAAATCACCATAATCTGGCAATTCCCAATTTGCTAAACACCAAGCTTGCCCTTTTTCCTGCCTTTGGTGATATAACTCGCCATAGCGGGGATGAGGATCAATCAGGGTGTGGTGATTGGCATCAAAAAAGTGTTGGATAATAAATTCGCGCTGTTGCTGGGTGAGTTGTTCATCTGGTGTCAAGCTGGCTGTAAGGTAAGGGTCAAAAGCAGTTCCAGCAATATAATCTTCGAGCTGCAATATCAGCGATGGGACTAAATTTACCGTTTGATGTAACTTAGGATACCGCTCTAAGAGCAATACCAAATCTAAATAATCTTTAGTGCCATGTAAACGTACCCAAGGTAGACGGTACTGCTGACTCGGAGATCCTGAAGCGCTGCTACCAGGAGATTTGTACAGAGGCTGATGTTGATGCCAAATAAAAGCAATATAGAGAGGATGGGACATAGAAAATAGTTAGGAGTTCAGAGTTAGGAGTTATGAGTTTTGAATCAACTCCTAACTTCTAACTCCTAACTCCTAACTTTTACACCACTTGCTCAATTTCTGCAATTTCAGGAATCATTTCCTTGAGACGGCGCTCAATACCCATTCTCAGGGTCATTGCAGAACTGGGACAAGAACCACAGGCACCTTGCAGGCGCAGTTTGACAACAGGGCCATCGAGTTCTACGAGTTCCACATTGCCGCCATCAGACATGAGATAAGGGCGCATTTCATCTAAGACTGTTTCAACGTTGTCAATTGTGAGTTCCATAATTTTAGACCTGCTAAGTTAGGGATGGGCATTGAGAATAGGGCATTGGGGAGGCAGTGCGCCCTTGAGGTTTCCCGACTTGTTTGCGCAGCCTCTCCCATTGGGAGACGCAACTACTGCCTCGGCTGTGCGGACTTAAAGCAAGTGGCGTCATCGGGCATTGGTGAATGATAACTGGTAATTGGAGAACTCCGATCACCGATTCTCTACTGCCCCAAAATTTTATTTTCTAGCTTTGTTAAAACGATCCTAGACCCAATTGCAGCTAGTTTGTCGGTTGTTTAGCTGACATTTACTATATGAACCTCCGCAAGTGTACTCCTCAAAATCTCAAATCCTTCGGCTGAACGCTCACGACAAGTCTAAAATCCAAAATGGCATGAGTGCGAATTTTTCTTTTCAATGTCTTGCTTGCTGTAGCCAAACCAAAGCTAGAGCCGGAGTGTTTTTCACCCCTCACGGTGTTGTAGAAACTCCTAGATTTATGCCCGTGGGAACGCTGGCAAATGTCAAAACTATCACCCCAGCCCAGCTACGAGATACTGGGGCGCAAATGATCTTATCCAATACTTATCATCTTCACCTACAACCAGGGGAAGCGATCGTGGCTAAAGGTGGTGGCTTGCATAAATTTATGGGTTGGAACGGCCCAATACTCACAGATTCGGGTGGGTTTCAGGTGTTCAGCTTAAGCGAAATGCGAAAAATTACTGAAGAAGGTGTAACTTTCCGATCGCCCCATGATGGACAAATTATTAATTTAACACCAGAGCTATCCATTAAAATTCAAAATACTTTGGGGGCAGATGTGATCATGGCCTTTGATGAGTGTCCGCCCTACCCAGCGACTCGCCAAGAGGTAGAAACCGCAACTGAGCGCACTTATCGATGGTTAGAACGCTGCATAGTGGCTCATCAACACAGTGAACAGGCGTTGTTTGGAATTGTGCAAGGGGGCGTGTATTTGGATTTACGTTGCCGTGCGGCTGAAGCTTTGGCTAAGTTAGATTTACCCGGTTATGCCATTGGTGGCGTCAGCGTGGGAGAACCGCCAGAATTGATGGCTGAGATTGTAAAAGTTACAGCACCGCTTCTACCCCCACAAAAGCCGCGTTACTTGATGGGTGTGGGTACTTATCGGGAAATGGCGATCGCCATCGCATCTGGTATAGATTTATTTGATTGTGTAATTCCCACTCGCTGGGCCAGACATGGGACGGCGATCGTTCAGGGCGGACGCTGGAATTTAAAAAATGCTAAGTTTCGTGAAGATTTTACGCCATTAGATGAAACTTGCCCGTGCTACACTTGTCAAAATTTTAGCCGCGCTTACATATCTCATTTAGTGCGATCGCAGGAAATTTTAGCTTATACGTTGTTGAGCATTCACAACATTACCGAACTAATTCGCTTTACGCAGGATATTAGAGAAGCAATATTGAGCGATCGCTTCACCACAGAATTTGGCCGCTGGCTCAAGGAAGAAAGGGGAGATGAGGGAGATGAGGGAGATAAGCAATACCCCAATGACAAATGAGCAATGACAAATGACAAATGACAAATGACAAATGACAAATGACCAAACCATGTTAAGATACTTCTCAAGTATCAGAGAAATGGGTTTAAAATCCCGTCGTTCTACGACGGCTTTATATTGTTGGTGTAATGCTGTATGTTTAGGAAGTTGGGACGATAACCAAGTCCTTAACAAACAAACATTTTTCTTGAATACCGCAGGGCTTGCGGGAAGGCATAAGCCGAAAGTCTGTGGAGCGAACATAAGACCGAAAAACTCCTTGAGGGTAGAGGCAGTTGCGAAACCCCAGAAATGGGAAGAAGCAGAAACCTAAGTCGTGAGTCTTAGGAATCCCCGACCGTTCACGGCGGGGAGGATGTCAAGAACGCTGTGTTGGATAGGTGGATTTAAACAAACATGGAAGCAGCACTTTTATTAGCAAAACTGCCTGAAGCTTACCAAATCTTTGATCCCTTGGTGGATGTTCTCCCTGTTATTCCCGTATTCTTCTTGTTGCTTGCTTTCGTTTGGCAAGCAGCCGTGGGATTTAGGTAAGTTAATCTATATTTTCAATTTATAGGACAGGTAGTATACCTGTTCTATTTTTTTGTGGCACTATGTTTGATAAAGTTAATATTTATTAATGTTTTGTAATGAATTAATATAATAAATAAGATGTGAATCAAGCCGTGTCAATATGAAGCCTTGAAAGCCAAGCTTAGAGTCAAGGAGGAATTAGTTATGGGTAATATCAAATTTGTTAAAGAAAATAAAGAAGTAGTGGCGGCCGATGGTGCTAATCTGCGGCTCAAGGCAATACAAAATGGCATTGATATATATACATTGATTGGCAAGATGACCAATTGCGGTGGTTATGGTCAGTGTGGCACTTGCGTTGTCGAGATAGTCGAAGGAATAGAAAATCTTTCACCCCGTACAGACGTAGAAAACCGGAAATTCAAGAAAAAGCCGGAAAATTACCGCCTTGCTTGTCAAACTTTAGTGAATGGCTCAGTTAGCGTAGTTACGAAGCCCTAGTTTTTTGGGATCATCCGTGGTTAGCATTTGAGGGAGTAAAAAATTTGGGCTAACATGATATCCTAATGTTGTTGACTGGAAAACTAAGAGAGGCTTTCTTGCCATGCAAGTTAATGACCTGGGGTTCGTAGCGAGCATTTTGTTCGTATTAGTTCCCACTGTGTTTTTACTAATTCTGTACATCCAAACTGCTAGCCGCCAAGGTGGAAAAGATAGTTAAGAATTTGTGTATAAAATAAATAACCCCTGCACTAGTAGTGTGGGGGTTTTTATACTCAGCGTTCTTGACTTAAGCGATCGTCCTCGCCAACAATACCGGACAAGTGGCATTGACTCTAACATAGTCAGATAAAGAAGATCCGATGAGTCGGTCTATATCAACAAAACTCTTAGCGATGGATGGACGACGATCTGGAGAACCGAGCAATAATAAGTCTATATTTAACTCTTCTGCTAACCGACAAATTTCTTCACCAGGTTTACCACTACTGATATAACAACGAGATTGGATACCCTGTTTTTGAGCTTCTGCAACTGCGGCTGCTAAAACTGAATTTTTATCTGAGTTGACCTCGGTTATTTCTGATTTTTTACCACCTAAATATGTAGTAATATTTGCCAAAATTAACTGGCCTCCCTGAATATCTCGCAGTAAAAACAGTGCCAATTTCAAGCAGTTTTTTGCAGAATCAGAACTGTCTATTGCTACCATAATGCGCTTAATTTTTTTCACATAAATGTCATCTTTTACCAGCAACATGGGGCGAGAAGATAGCTGGAAAACATACTGACTAACTGAGTTTGATAAAATTGATTGCAGCCGTTTCAGTCCGCGTGAACCCATAACAATCAAGTCAGCGTCGATTTCATCAGCTACTTGGCAAACTACATCTTTGGGGTCGCCTTCGCGCAAAATTGAAGAAACCTGGCTAGGATCTAAGTTCAAAGTTTGAATGGCATTAGCCAGAATTTTACCACCATTTTCCCATTTAGTTGTCATGGTGGCAGCAGTATTTTGTGCCTGAACAACGTGCAGAATTGTAACTTTTGCAGATTCAATTGAAGGGATTTCTCTCAGGGTTTTGAGCATTTCTTCTGCGTGTCCCAATCCCGATACTGTCAGCAAAATTTTTCTGATCATCTTAGATAATTTTTGTTAAGTTTACTTTTGTTTTCGCTGTTGTTATTTGGCTGAGGTCAGATTTTCACCGCCTCGCTTGATAACCTAGTTAGTACTGTTTTTGAGTATTTAATACTAAAAAAATGGCAAAGTACAAAATACTCAACAAATATTTAAGTTGATTTACACCTAGTTACTTAAATTCTCAACTAGACTTCAATTGTTAAGCATACTCTCAATTTAGCTTGATGAACTTAATAAAATATGATGTTAGTTATCATTGTTAATCTATATTCACTTTTTTAAGCTGAAACTCTTTTTTTACGAACCACAGAGGCGCAGAGAACACAGAGAGAAGGAGAAGGAGGAAATGCTTAACCCAAGTGTATTGGACTAAAGTCTTCTCTTCTCTTCTTAGGCTGCGCCAACGAGACGCACTCGCGTTCACTACAAACTCAAAATAATATGCCAGTTGCGTAAGTCCCAATACGCTTGGGTTAAGGATTTTCTGGAGAACCATAGACCTCACTGTCCACTGAACAAGGGTTTTAGTCT
Source organism: Nostoc sp. CHAB 5836 (assembly GCF_020829445.1). GTDB lineage: Bacteria > Cyanobacteriota > Cyanobacteriia > Cyanobacteriales > Nostocaceae > Nostoc. The sequence goes on along the minus strand of NZ_JAIVFV010000033.1, from coordinate 33,944 downwards.
TATCCCAAGCGTATTGGCGTAAGTCCTACTTGAGTTAAAGTCAAGGAGAGGTTGATGGAACTCAAGTTAACTTAGATGCGCTCCTGGTTTTCCGTTTTGGACTGTAAAGGAAGCTAGAGTTTTGACAGAGGCATTGAAGTCAACGATGGTTGATACAACGCGATAGTCACTTTGCCAGCGTTTTGGGGTAAGCTTGCAGCGCACGTATCCCCGGAAAGCTCCGTCAAAGAACTTAGTATGAGGATTATTAGGTAGAGCAGCTTGAACTGGAGGGATAAATTGGCTAGGAAAGTCAGAGCTAATTGAAGTTCCTACGAACTCAGTGCCTACTGTAGCTGAGTTGGGGTTATTAAAATCAAGTTTTAAGTCGTGTACCCAACTAGAGTGGATGTCTCCAGTAATCACTACTGGATTAGAGGGTTGGCGCTGGTTTAGAAAACTCAACAGCCGATTACGTGCAGCCACGTAGCCGTCCCACTGATCCACATTGAAGACACCTAGACCTGGACTACTGTTAAAATTGTACTGGGCTAGCATGGTCTGTTGAGCAATAACATTCCAGCGCGATCGCGACTGATCTAACCCTTTTCGTAGCCACTGCTCTTGTTTTGAGCCGGTCATGGTAGCATTTGGAGCAAAAGCTTCGGGGCAGCGAGGCTTCAGTTCATCGCCACAAGGTTGATTAGTGCGGTACTGCCTCGTATCTAGTACATTGAACTCAGCTAAATTACCGAAAGTTAACCGCCGATAAAGCAGCAGGTTTGGCCCCTTGGGCAATGAAGAACGACGTAGGGGCATATGTTCGTAGTAAGCTTGGTAAGCATTGGCTCGCCGTTTTCTAAAAGCCTCTTGGGTTTGCTTATCTTCGGGGATTAAGTTGGCGTAGTTGTTGTCAACTTCATGATCATCCCAAGTGACAATCCAGGGAAAAGCCCCATGAGCAGCTTGGAGATTTGAGTCTGTTCTGTATAGGGCGTAGCGATCGCGGTAGTCGGCAAGAGTGATGATTTCTGGACTATTATGCTGGCGGGGGCCACCGGGTAGTGGCCCGTATTCATAGATGTAGTCACCCAGATGAACCACAAGGTCAAGGTTTTCCTCAGCCAAATGCCGATAAGCTGTATAGTAGCCATTTTGCCAGTCTTGACAGGAAACGAAAGCAAAGTTCAGTTGTGATATGGAGCTATACAATGCCGGTGCTGTGCGAGTGCGTCCAATGGGGCTAACTTCCTTACCTGTTTGAAATTGATACCAATACCAACGGTTAGGGTCTAGCCCACAGACATCAACGTGTACTGAGTGTGCTAACTCTGGTGTCGCCAGCACTCTTCCTTGCCGCACAACCTGTTTCATGTTTTCATCAAGGGCAACTTGCCACTGCACGGGAACATTGACAAGTGGCATTCCACCTCCAGAGAGTGGATCGGGAGCCAGTCGTGTCCAGATAACAACAGCATCCGGCAAAGGATCACCAGAAGCAACACCAAGACTGAACGGATAGCTAGAAAACTTTGAGTTAGCCAATACCGGATGCCATTGGCTAGCGATTGTTAACCCCGTCAAAAATCCTGCACCCAACAAAAAATTCCGCCTTCTGCAACGATTCGCTAGTAGGCGATCACCATCCATAAATTCCATATTCACCTTTACCCAGATCTAAATACACTTGGCAAACTTCAGGCTGACTTTTCACGTCATCTGAGAAAAAAGAGGGCGAAACCTAACCTCCTGGCCTCCTTCTATACCAGAGAAGGGTAGAATTCAAAGCCTTTCTTCTGCAACGAGAGAGGAATGGAAGCCAGGTTTTTCAGATTCCGTGAAAAGTCAGACTTCACGAGGGTCACTTGTGAACAGCACAAACAGGGGCTTGATTTGACTTGTCTGCTCAACTAAGGGACTGACAACAAATAAATTACTCAATCTTGTGGAGTATTTTTTTATTTGGAAGTCCCCAAACACAAGGAACTTACCAACCCAGAATCAAGTATAAATTAAGATGTTGTTAAATTTTAGGAATTACGCAAAATCATCAAAGAACGAACCGCAATTTAAAACCTAAAGAATTACGAATTATTTAAAATCTGCCATTTCCCTGAACAATGTGCTTGACGGTGGTCAAGGTTTCCAGACTGATAAATCCCCGACGATGACCTTTTTGATTAGACATACCGAGAAATACAGAATCTCCCCGCGAAGGGTTGCGAGAAAAACGCGGGGAAGTGTTGATGTAGGTAGAAGCACTGTTAACTCCTAAAGCAAACTGCCGACTTTCGTGGTAGGATTCAGTAACGATGCAGTCGGCATGACCACTGCTGTATTGATTAATCCAAGCGATCGCAGCCTCTAAGCTATCCACCAGTTTAAAAGCTACTGTTCTAGTTAAATAAGGGTTTCCCCATTCGCCTTCCTTCACCGGCTGCAATTGAGGAAAGGCTTCTATGAGTTCTGCATCCCCTTTAATTTCAAAGCCTTTTTCCTTCAAGCTGTTCCATAGAACTGATAAAGATGATGGCAAGGCTTGGCGATGAATGAGTACCTTTTCAATGGCATTCACTTGATCAGGTTCACTTTGATGGCTATCAAGAATCATCCACCGCACCATTTCCAAGCTGCTATTCAGTGACCAGTAGAGATAACAGTTACCCATTGCTGACTTTAAAACTGGGCAAGTTGCCTGTCGTACTACCTGCTGTATCAAGCTGGAACGTCCGTAGGGAATGGCTAAATTCAGGTACTGATCTTGGGTAACTAAATCCCGAATGGAAGCACCATGTTCTGCTGTGATCAATTCTACACAACCGGGTGGTAGACCAACTTGGGCGATCGCACTTTGCAGTACCTCGGCGATGGCTGCGTTGGAATGGCTAGCTTCAGTACTGCCTTTGAGAATTATACTGTTGCCAGTTTTGATACAAAAACCTGCCGCGATCGCTCCTAAATCGGGAAACGCTTCATAAATAAATCCAATCACTCCCAAGGGCATTAATTGGGTGTAACTCTGGGAATCTTCCAGTTGATAATCAGCAGTTCTGACGCGCCGCAGTGGATCTGATAATTCCCCCAACCGTTGTAAAATGTCTACTGTCATCTCTAGCCTTGTGGGAGTCAGCTTTAGCCAGTCCAATATTAACTCTGGCACTGCCATTTCTCGACTGGCTTCTAAATCCAAGGTGTTGGCTTCTAGAATGTCGTCAAATGAGCGCTCAAGGGCCTGTGCCATCGCCAATACTGCACGACTCCGGTCTACTCCCTTTGTGATTCCCAACTTTAGAGAAGCTTGATAGGCTCGTTGGGCACTTGTAATCGGTTCGGGGTGGTCATCCAAAACTTCAACAGTCATTGAGTTAACGTCTGTAGGTAAGCCAGACCATTAGTGCTGGTAGAATAGCCAATAGCACCGCCACCATTGCCCAAGCAATAATGGTGGAACCATTTGACCGCAGTGCTAATGCCAGCCATATAATCACTAGCACGAAAATAATGCCAAGTGCTATAGGCAGATAGCTTTCTCCCAAGCGGGGATGGACAATATGCCAACTGTTTCCCATCCAACGCCAAGCCCGCTTGTAGGGATAGGTGGTAGAAAGCTGTTCTAGGACATGACCATTATCTTCTACGACAAAGATTTGCTGACAGCGATCGCAACCAAATGCTTCTGTCAGTGTAATCGGAATTAACTGACCCCGCCGACGACAGGGACAGGGGTATTCAGCATTGAAATCTATTTTTTCAGGTTTTTGAGATTGCACAAGCGTTCTAATAACTTGAGCGTGTTTTACACTCTGTCTTTATATACATGGGAAGCCGATTCAGAAATTACCCTGATTACAAACAATAGATGCAGCTAAGTAAGTCGGCGTGAATAAATCAAAGTACATTAAGTAATGTAAAAAATGTTGGAATTACTTCGTAGTGAGGGCTTCAGCCCTCAAATCAGGACTAAAGTCCTCTCCACGAGACGCACTCGCGTTCACTACAAGCCTTGAATTATTCACGCTGCTCTACTTACAGCAATTTCTGAAAACAATGGAACAGATGCGCTTTGTGGGGTTGAACTTAAGTATTACCCTACAAAATCGAGGTTTTTGGCGTTGGGTTTCCTTACTCAACCCAACCTACGTTTGTCGCAAACAATTTTGCAATTGGTATAACTTTAAGCATCTCAATCACCGTATAAATACGAAGCAAGCTATTTTTAGTCTTTCCCCGTAGCTGGCGATCTTGTTTAAAAATTTCCTTCTCTTCATCTGTCGCTTTCTAGGTAATGTGGTCGCGTTTTTAGGCATTTATTATGCTGACACACCTGGTACAATTTTAAGCATAGGTGGCGACCACTCCTAAAGCAAATCCTTTAGGAAAGTTACACTCGTAAACAACAGACATAGATAGAAAAACCCTAAATTTTCCTTTGGGTTACTATATATTACTCTCAGTTCTCAAAGTTGGAGTTCACAAGGGTTTCTAGAGCGGGAGTTGCTAAAACATTTTATTAGTGTGTAACTCTTTGCCCAAATAGATTGTGGCTAATTTTACTGAACTCTCCACATTTGGAGCAGTTTACAAGAGTGCAGAACTCACCTACGAACACTTCGGCGTACCCTAAAAACACTAAACCTCTTGGAATTGTTAAATTCAAGAGGTTTTAGTTGGAAGCGGGTAACGCGATTCGAACGCGCGACATTCACCTTGGCAAGGTGACGCTCTACCACTGAGCTATACCCGCGATCATCACCCGAACATTATTAATATCTCAGATTTATCTCTAATTGTCAACCCCTTAATTTGGTCATTGGTCATTGGTCGTTGGTCATTGGTCATTGGTCGTTGGTCGTTGGTCATTGGTCATTGGTCATTGGTCATTGGTCATTGGTCATTGGTCGTTGGTCATTGGTCATTGGTCATTGGTCATTGGTCATTGGTCATTGGTCATTGGTGAACAACAAAGGACTAATGACTAATGATGGACTAGCCTAGTTCTTCTGACTCCACAGTTAAATTGCTAACGCTGGCACTTTGAAAAGAGGGTGGCAAAGACTGGCTATTACGAGAGTATGGCTCTGCCAAGTTAGAACGCAGTTGTCGCATGAGACTAGCCATTTCTAGGGCGTTCAGAGCATAATCCCAGCCATGATTACCTTTGATGCCTGCGCGTTCTAAAGCTTGCTGCATAGTGTCTACTGTCAAAATGCCAAAAATTACTGGCACTCCAGTTTGAAAGCTAGCGGCGGCAATGCCTTTAGAAACTTCGGCGGATACGTAATCAAAATGGGGTGTTTGTCCTCGAATGACTGCACCTAGACAAATTACAGCATCATAACGATGAGAAAGTGCTAGTTGGCGAGCTACTAAAGGTACCTCAAAACTTCCTGGTACCCAAACATAGTCTACCTGATTACCTTGGGGGTTGGGATCTACACCGTGGCGTTTTAAACAATCTTGACATCCCTCTAGCAGCTTTCCGGTAACAAGGTCATTGAATCGACCAATAACCACTGCAAAACGCAAAGGTTCTGTTTGAGTAAAAGTTCCCTCGAAAACTGCCATGATTGCCTCTTTATCAACTATACTTCTGGCCAATATACATTTCTTATTTAAATTAGGACTTAGGCAACTGGCATATTATTTGGAGTTTGTAGTGACGACTTTAGTCGTCTTTGATCAGGGCTGTTCGCGGAGCGTTCCCGTAGGGTAGCCCTGACTACAAACTAAAAGCTTTTATTTTTTGTGACACTTGCGTAAGTCCTAAAATGTAGAGGAGCAGGAAAGCGCGGTCAGGATGAAGTAACTAGGAAAAAGAAAAATCTCTTGTTTCCCTTAACCTTTGACCTTGGCTTTTCTACCCCTCTAGTTCTTATATTATGTGCCTGCGCCAGAGCGAAGCCGTCGCCTACACGACAAAAAAGTTTAACAAACCAACTAAAAATACTAAAGCAATCCAGACAGCAGAACCAACCCAGAGGAGTTTTTTAGATTCAACCCAATTTTGGGGGGTGGCGTAAGCAACTGGAACCCCAACAACGAGGACAAAAGACAATAGGACTAGACCTATCAAGGCAAATTGGAATATTATGGTCATTTTTGATTCTCCCAATACAGCTAAATACTAAGGATAGAATATCCTTAAAGGGCGACACTGACACTTTCTTATTATTTTTAAGCTAGCAGAAATTGCCACATTTTTGTCATTTGTCCTTTATCTAAGTACACGTCACCGCAAAAAGGGGTCGGAAATCAAAATTGCGATCGCACTCTTGGACTGTTTATTCCAAAAGTTAATTCCGCACCCAATACTGCGCAGGTTTTGGCAAAAAAACAAAAAATGTGTAGGTTGGGTGAGGAACGAAATCCAACCTAAGAGCTGGGTTTGTTGGGTAACGCATTGCTCAACCCAACCTACAAATATTAAAAACCTACGCAGTATTAATTCCGTACCTGATTGATGGTGACGTGTACTAAGTACCAATGACTGATGACTAATGACTCTTAACTATGGATTTAATTCTTTGCCACACAACAGCAGATTTTGACGCACTAGGAGCAGCAGTAGGGTTAACGCGTCTACTACCGGGAAGTAAGATTGTGTTGACTGGCGGTTCTCACCCTCCTGTAGGGGATTTTTTAGCATTGCATCGGGATGAATATCCGCTAATTGAACGCCGTTCGGTGAATTCAGAAAAAATTCGTTCTCTGAGTGTGGTGGATACGCAACAGCGCGATCGCTTGGGCAAAGCTGCCGAATGGTTAGATTTACCCAATCTAAAAGAGATTATAGTTTATGACCATCACTTAGGACAAGAGTCAGATATTCTCGCCACGCGATCGCATATTTCTTCAGTGGGAGCGACGACAACTCTAATTGTCGAGCAATTGCAACAACGGCAAATTTCGCTGACTCCTGCCGAAGCAACTGTGATGGCTTTGGGTATTCACGTTGACACTGGCTCTTTGAGCTTTGATCAGTCCACACCACGGGATGCTTTAGCTTTGGCTTGGTTGATGGAACAAGGTGCGAGTTTATCAGTAATTTCTACCTACCGTGACCCTGGGTTGTCTTTACAATTGCAGCAGCTATTAACTGAATCGCTGGAAAATTTAGAATATCTCTGTCTACATGGATATACGATTGCTTGGGTAACTCTGAAAACAGATGCTTTTGTACCAGGGTTATCGAGTTTGGCATCCCAACTCGTGGAATTAACCGAAATTGATGCCCTACTGTTGGCTAATGAGTATTCTGTAGATAAAAATGATTCACGTTTAAGTATAATTGGGCGATCGCAAATTCCCAAAACAAATCTTAACTTATTATTTCAACTTCTAGGTGGCGGCGGTCATTCACAAGCCGCATCCCTAAACTTAAGGGGAGTTGATTCGCAGACAATATTAAAACAACTCGTTGATGGGGTAAAAGCGCAAATTCCCCATCCCCTCACCGCTAGAGACTTGATGTCTTCTCCTGTCCGCACGATTCTGCCTGAAACCACAATTGCCGAAGCCCAGCGTATTCTATTACGTTATGGACACTCTGGTTTATCTGTAGTCGATACCCAAGGGCAACTAGTAGGTATTATTTCGCGGCGAGATATTGATATCGCTTTACACCACGGATTTAGTCATGCGCCAGTCAAAGGCTATATGACCAGAAATCTCAGAACAATTACACCAGATATAACACTGCCACAAATTGAGTCGCTGATGGTGACTTATGATATCGGTCGCTTACCAGTATTGGAAAATCAGCAGTTAGTTGGTATTGTCACCCGCACTGATGTATTGAGGGAATTACATCAACAAAGGGATGAATACGAAGAGGGAGAGCAAAAATTCCAAATTCAAAATGACGCTCACGCAACGCTAACAAAATTCAAAATTCCTCTCAACACTGAGTTGCAAAATCGCCTTGCTCCGCAACTCTGGCAATTACTGACTATAGCATCTAAAGAGGCAGAAAAACGGGGTTGGCATCTTTATCTTGTCGGTGGTGCGGTGCGGGATTTACTGTTAGCACAGGCATCATCAGGCACATTGATGATTAAAGATATTGACCTGGTAGTTGATGGCTTTCACAAATCAGCAGATGTGGGTGCTGGTGTGGAATTAGCAAAGGCACTTCAACAAGTTTACCCTATGGCTCGCTTAGAAATCCACGGGGCTTTCCAAACTGCGGCTTTGTTGTGGCACAAAGACCGAGAATTAGATTCTTTATGGGTAGATATTGCCACCGCTAGAACAGAATTCTATCCTTATCCAGCAGCAAATCCAGAAGTGGAGGCGAGTTCGATTCGTCAAGACTTGTATCGTCGAGACTTTACCATAAATGCGATCGCCTTACGCCTCACTACCCCCCGTGCTGGCGAATTACTCGATTTCTTTGGTGGATTACTAGATTTACAAGCTAAACAAATTCGGGTTTTACACCCCAATAGCTTTATCGAAGACCCCACCCGGATTTATCGTGGTGTGCGCTTTGCTGTGCGCTTTGGATTTCAGATAGAACTGCAAACTGAAGAGTTTATCCGTTATGCCATCAACAGTGGTGTTTACGATCGCACTGCTCAAGAGAATAGCAGAACTCCAGCCCTGCAAACTCGACTGAAAACGGAATTAAAACACATCCTAGAAGCCTCCTACTGGAAATCGGCTTTGCAGTTACTCGATAACTTAGGGGCGTTGCAATGCATCCATCCTACCCTGAAGCTAGACGCAGAACTCTTGCGACAATTACGTTTGCTAGAACGCTGTTTGCGGCGATTTGACCCGCAACCAACCCTCATCCATTGGGAAATGCGCTTAGAAGCGTTAATTGCCCATCTAGCACCAGAATATCGGGCGAAAGTCGCAAAAAATCTGCAATTGCCAGATGATAGCATAAAACGCTTGGAAAACTTGGCTTCTGCCCAAACTGAGGTGATGGAATCTTTGCCTAAGTGTCAAAGTCCCAGTCAAGTAGTCAAGTTGCTGCGACAGTATGATTTACCAATGCTGATTTTAATCGCTGTACAAAGTCCGCGATCGCTTAGACATCAAATTTGGGAATATTTAACTGTTTGGGCGAATGTGCAGCCACTATTGAATGGCAATGATTTAAAGAAACTTGGTTACAAACCAGGGCCGCAGTATCGGCAAATATTAGATGATGTAGTTGCTGCTACCTTGGATGGAGTGATTAAAGATAGGACTGAAGCTGAAGAGTTTTTAGCCAAGCATTATCCTGATTAATTTATATTTCACAGATATGGTTTTTATGCAAACACAAACACCGAAAAAATCCTACAGTCCAGAGGAATATTTACAACTAGAGGAGACATCAGAATCCAAAAATGAATATAGAGATGGAGAAATAATTCCTATGGGTGGTGGTACGACTAATCACAATGAAATCGCTCTGAATTTTTGCACAAATTTTAAATTTACGATGCGGGGTAAAAATTACAAAATATACATGGGTGATGTCAAATTGTGGATACAGCGTTATCGGATTTACACTTATCCAGATGTGATGGTAATTTCGGGTAAACCAATATATGAAGGAAATGGCACTACCCAAGTGACAAATCCTTCAATTATTGTAGAAGTCTTGTCCAACTCGACACAAAACTACGATAGAACAAATAAATTTAGATTTTATCGTTCCATTTCTGAACTACAAGAATATATTATGATTGACCAATATGAATATCTGGTTGAGCAGTTTACTAAAAATGCTGATGGTCAATGGGTATTAACTGAATATGAATCAGTAGATGCAGTTTTATCGCTCCAGTCAATAGACTTTCAAATTTCCTTCAGCGATATTTATCAAGGAGTTAATTTTGAAATAGAAGAATAATCATAATGCGATCGCAGTAATCTAAATTATATCTGGGTCGATATTTAACTCGCGCAGTTTTGCTGCTAAACGTTCGGCCTTTTGTTCTGCTTGTTCTGCGGTTTCTTCAGGTGTTGGTACTAATTGCCCATCTCGTGTAAAAAACCGCAATAGTCCCTGATAAACTCCCAGATATAACCCTAGTTGATGACTCCATAAATATCCTTGTTCACTTACTTCTAGAGGTTGATATTCTCCATCTACTAAATGAAATCCTGCAAATTCTTGTGTGTAAGGGTCGAACCAAAAATAATCGGGTGTGCGGAAGGTATCTTGATAAATTTTTTTCTTTAAATCTTTGTCAGTATTAGCTGTTGAGTCAGACAGAATTTCCAGAATTACATTCGGATATTTACCATCTTCTTCCCAAACTACCCAACTTTTACGGGTTTTGCGTTCAGTTCCCAGCACTACAAAAAAGTCTGGGCCTCGGAAGTATTCTGATTTGCGTTGGCGCGGACTGTAGTAGATAGTCAGATTTCCCGCCGCATAGAAATCATTTTTACCTCGCCACAACCATTCCAGACATGTTAAAAGTAGGATTATTTGCCGTAAATGCAGTTCGCTTTCCAAGGGAGGTTCGTCACTATATAAATCACCAGGGGGAAATATAACATCTTGGCAGATGCCTTCTTGAGAATCTAATTCTTGAGCTATGGTCATAGAATGGATAGGGCATCAAGTAGTTATCGATTTATTTTAGCAGTTTTCTAGTTAGCGCTAAGAAAAGTTGATAGTCCGTTTTAACGGACTTTAGCTATTAGCCAGGAACTTCAGTTCTCGGCGGTTTCTGTCTGCAACGAAATCGCCCTGCTATATTTTCACGTTGGCTTGTCTTTCACTAGACCTAACCCCCAGCCCCTTCCCTTCTAGCGTTGGGGAGTAAGATTCAAAGCCTCTCTCCTCTTAGGAGAGAGGTTTGGAGAGAGGTCAAAACTGTACTGCACCCAGGCGAGAATCGCTATATATATGATAATCTTTTTGTTCAACCGATAAGCTTGACGGCATAGCGATCGCTTACCGCACGACATTAACGCTTTGCAAAAAAAGGCTTCGCATTCTTAAGTTAGGTAGAAAAAAAGAGAGTGCGATCTTATCTTCATCACAAACAAGATCCCCGACTTCTTTAAGAAGCCGGGGATCTGTTTAATTACGGCTTTATTAAAGATTCTTCAGACTGGCGATATTTAGTAATTAGCCTACGTCTTTTTAGGGGAGAATAAAGCAACATGGAAAGTGCAGGGAAACTGGTTCCTGTTAGTGCTAATAAAATCAATGGATTTAGAAAGCCCGTTATTATCCCAGATCCTACGCTAGCTCCAAATCCTAATGTTAGTAGTATTAGTACAGTTGTAAATGAGTCTTCAGCCAAATTTACAGCAGATTGCGTAACCAAACCCACAGGCAAACCCACAGCCAAAACCACAGCCAAACCCATACCATATATTCTTGCACCAAACAAAAGCCATCAGACGTAGCAAAAGAATTTATGTAGCGGGGAATACCGGGATGATTTAGTCCTTGTAGTACTTTAATTTCTCGTTGATGAGCCTCAAGCCCAGACCAACTGGTACCAGCTTGAGCAAAGCAAAACTGCTTTATTACCATCTGTTCCCCTGTATCAACTTTTGATGCTAGCCAAGTAATCCTTCCTCCTTCCCGATTACGTCCCAATTCTCGCAAAACTTGATAGGCGTGTTCGCTGAAATCTGGATAGCTATTCATAGTTCAAGGGCAACAAATATAGTATGTTCACATCTTGCAGAAGACAATTAAAATCGCGGCTACCCGTAGCTTGCTTCCCGCAGGGGGTACAAAGCCTACCGACCCAAGCTAGAAGATGTAATCCGCCCAGGGGGACGAGAGTTTGTGTAGCCGCGACTTTCAGTCGTGCGGTCTTGTTTTTTTAATACGTAAATACACTTAAGCTATCAGGAACACATCAATTAATCAATATTTTTAACAATAGTTATTTAACTCTTTGTAAGGAAAAATGGACATGGGAAAATAGGAAAAGCGATCGCTTCCTACCTTCTGAAATTCCTTCATGCTACACTGTAGTCAATATCAAACTCCATCGCAACTCCAATGAAATAGCACAAATGAAGTAGTGCCAAACACCTGTTGCGTCCAAGCAACAAATGTCAACGAAGAATAAATGTAACTACTTTGACAGCGTTACTTCACATAGTCATGCACTAAAGATATTGTCATTACTCCTATCTACATTGAACTGCTTGGCAAGTGTCTGCGGCTAAGTTTTTTTGTGTCTAATCTACCCGTAATTGTTATGAAGATGCGGGTGGAAATTTGCGAATTGAGGTTTGAAAATAATGCCGAAAAAATCAATATTATTAGCTGAGAATTTAGCCTACGAACTCAGCTTGGATAGAACTTTGTTTCAAAAAATCCAAGTGAGTATCGAGGCGGGCGATCGCATCGCTTTAGTCGGTCGCAATGGAGTAGGAAAATCAACTCTCTTAAAGATACTTGCAGGTGAAATAAACCCTAGCGCAGGTTGCGTTTCGTGTAATGCTATTGTATACTACTTGCCACAAATTAGCACTATCAGACAAGAAATTACAGCAGATACAGTACTTGAATTTTTAATTTCCATCTCAGATGAATGGTGGAACATTGAGGAGATTTTGCAAACACAATTCGGTACAAATATTGACCTTTCTCTACCAATTACTAATTTGAGTGGTGGAGAACTTACAAAACTATTTTTAGCGATCGGATTATCTCAACAGCCTAACTTATTGTTGCTAGATGAGCCAACCAACCACATGGATTTGCAAGCGTTAGAAAGCTTAAGGCAATTTCTACAAAATTTCACTGGCGCGTTTGTGATTGTCTCACATAAGCCTTTTTTATTAGACCAAGTGACAGATGTTACTTGGGAACTTACACCTGTTGGTTTGAAAGTATATGGAGGTAATTTTTCTCAGTATCGAGAACAGAAAAAAATTGAGTTAGAGGCGGCTATGCGATCGCACGAAGCCGCCAGAAAGGAACTCAAACGTACCCAAGCCACAGCGATGCAAGAACAGCAACGCGCAGCCCAATCTAGTCGCAACGGTCGCGCCAAGTTTCTTAATGGTAGTATCGACAGAACAGCAGCCGGAGTGATGAAAAGAAAAGCTGAAGCCTCAGCCGGAACTGCAAAAAAGAAACACGAAGCAGCAGTAGCCAAGGCTAATCAAAAGGTTGCAGAGACAAAAGTCAAAACTACCAAAGTCACGAGTATTCAGCTAGAGGAAAAAAATCAAAAGCGCCGAAATCTCATTAATATCCAGGGTGCAAATCTTAGGGTATCAGAACGTCTATTGATTCAAAATATTCAACTGCACGTGTCCTCTGGCGATCGCATAGCCATTATTGGCGCAAACGGTTCTGGTAAATCGAGTCTGGTAAAGGCTATTTTAGGGATCGAAAACCAAACAGCAGTTTTTGACTCAGGTGAGGTTTTACTTGCACCAGCCATGAAAGCTGTATATCTCGATCAAACTTATGAATTGGTAAATCGCCATTACACACTTTTGGAAAATATGCAAGCTGCCAATCGTAATCTCAGCTATCAGCTTTTGCGTCAACAGTTGGGACACTTTCTCTTTAAATATGATGACGTTCACAAAAGCGTCTCTGTACTGAGTGGGGGTGAGTTGGCAAGATTAGCGATCGCTATGATCAGTATCTCAGAAATCGATTTGCTGATTCTCGATGAGCCAACTAATAACCTAGATGTTGAAACTGTTGAACAAATGGTAGTAGGTATCAATGACTATCAAGGGGCACTTTGGGTAATTTCCCACGATGTAGATTTCCTCAGCCGAATTAACATTACTAAAAGTTTCAAATTCAAAGAGCAAGCCTTGCAAATGACAACCTATTTACCCAATACACCAGAGCAATATTATCAAGAATTACTCGAAACCTCCGAGCCGAGATCGCTGTAGCGATCGCTTGCATAACCCTAAATTCTGCTAATTTTATTCACTAAGTACAGATGCAGCATAAAATCGTGGTGAATTGAGGGTTGAAATTTAAACGCATAGGCGCAACTCTTGGAGACGCACTCGCGTTCGTCTTCCCGTAGGGTAGGTTCGCAGAGAATTCGCTACGAATTTATGAAATATTGTACTAAGGCTGAAGTACCACATCGCGTCACATAAATCTATAACTCCCTAACAGAAGCCGCAAAGCATACAGGCAAGCTATAATTCTCTTGCGGTGCAACGTAACAAAAATTTATGAGTAACCCCCTTGTGCAAGCCTTTTTCGTAGGCAGAGCGGTAGCAGAAGTAGTTAATGAGCGTTTAGAGGTCGCCTTGACCGATGCTTTGAGTGATTTGGGCAAATTTGATGCGGAAGCTAGAGAACAGTTGCGCCAGTTTACAGAAGAAGTCATAGAGCGGGCAAATCGCGCAGCAGAAGCAGCCAATGCTGGTCAATCTACCGCAGGTAGTGGGCAAGCCAGTTCTGAATCAGGTGACTTGCAAGCAGATATTGATGAATTGCGAGCAGAAATTGCCCTATTAAGAACAGAATTGCAACATTATCGCCGAACTTCTGCATAAATTTAGTCATTAGTCATTGGTCATTAGTCATTGGTCATTAGTCATTGGTCAAAAATTATGCACAAATGACAAAGGACAAATGACAAAGGACACTTGAGAAAAAACAGTTTAGGAATCAGAGTGTCTTTTCTTCCAAATGATTCGGTTGCAAACCAACGGTACACAAAGTATATGGAACAAGGTTATTCAGATAAAGCATACCGTTGGAATCGGGAAAAATACTCTAGCAGACGGCGTTTTGTGGACATTTGGTCTTTTGTCTTGACCTTATTGTTCAAACTTTGGCTATACAACAAATCTTGGAGTTATCCGGGTGGTGTAACAGAGGTAAAGCAAGCTGCAAGACGCAAAATCCAAGCGGTTTGGATTCGCAATACCTTACTGGATTTAGGGCCAACTTTCATCAAAGTCGGGCAATTATTTTCTACCCGTGCTGATATATTCCCTGGTGAATATGTAGAAGAATTAGCCAAATTACAAGACAAAGTACCGGCATTTAGCTATGAGCAAGTAGAATCGACCATTGAGAAAGAATTAGGCAAGAAAATTCCTGAACTCTTCCATAATTTTGAACCGATTCCCTTAGCTGCTGCTAGCTTGGGACAAGTACACAAAGCTGTGCTGCATACTGGGGAATCGGTTGTCGTCAAGGTACAACGTCCTGGACTCAAGAAGTTATTTGAAATAGATTTACAAATTCTCAAGGGAATTACCCGCTACTTTCAAAACCATCCCAAATGGGGACGGGGGCGAGATTGGTTGGGTATTTACGAAGAATGTTGTCGCATTCTTTGGGAAGAAATTGATTATCTCAACGAAGGTCGTAATGCTGATACTTTTCGCCGGAACTTTCGCGGCTACGATTGGGTGAATGTCCCAAGAATATACTGGCGTTATGCCACTTCTAGAGTGTTGACTTTGGAATATCTCCCTGGAATTAAAATTAGCCAATACGAAGCTTTAGAAGCAGCAGGTTTAGATCGAAAAGCGATCGCTCGTCAAGGCGCTCAAGCCTATTTACTCCAATTACTCAATAGTGGCTTTTTCCACGCCGATCCCCATCCAGGCAATATTGCCATTAGTGCAAATGGTGCTTTGATATTCTACGATTTTGGCATGATGGGGCGGATTAAAGCCAACGTCCGCGAAGGACTGATGCAAACACTGTTTGGTATTGCCCAAAAAGATGGCGACCGCGTTGTCCAATCTCTGATCGATTTAGGTGCGATCGCCCCAACCGATGACATGGGCCCAGTGCGGCGTTCCGTCCAGTATATGCTGGATCATTTCATGGATAAGCCCTTTGAAAATCAATCGGTCGCAGCAATCAGTGACGACCTTTACGAAATAGCTTATAATCAGCCATTTAGATTTCCAGCAACCTTCACTTTTGTGATGCGAGCCTTTTCTACTCTAGAAGGGGTAGGCAAAGGCTTAGATCCAGAGTTTAACTTTATGGAAGTTGCCAAACCATATGCAATGCAGCTTATGACCGATATGAATGGTTCTGAGGGGAATAGCTTTCTTAACGAATTAAGTCGCCAAGCAGCTCAAGTAAGTACTACTGCCTTTGGTTTACCACGTAGATTAGAAGATACGCTAGAGAAGCTAGAACGGGGAGATATGCGCCTGCGCGTTCGGTCTATAGAAACTGAACGGCTATTGCGGCGCCAAAGCAGTATTCAACTATCAATAAGTTATGCTCTGTTAATCAGTGGTTTCACACTTTCAGCTACGATTTTAGTGGTTAACAATTATGTATGGTGGGCATTAATGCCTGGTTTAATGGCAGCAGGGCTTTCAGTGATCCTGATCCGACTACTTTTACGCCTTGACCGTTACGATCGGATGTATTAATTTTTGCAAAAAAATATGAAACTTAATTTCACGGGTTTTAGCGATCCGGGACTTATTCGTTCTAATAATCAAGATGCTTACTATATCGACCCAAATGGGCGGTTTTTTGTTGTCGCCGATGGTATGGGTGGTCATGCGGGAGGTGAAGAGGCAAGTCGGATTGCCATAAAGGAAATTCAGGCGTATTTGGGAGCAAATTGGCAATCTTCTAAATCTTCTCAGGAATTGCTAGAGCAAGCTTTGTGGCGTGCCAATCAAGCAATTTTGCAAGATCAGCAAAATCATCCCGAACGCGCCGACATGGGGACAACGGTTGTAGCAGTAATTTTTCGCGCCCCAGAGTCCCCCTGGTGCGCTCATGTTGGCGATTCGCGGCTGTATCGCTTCCGGGAGTCGCAATTAGAACAGGTAACGGAAGACCACACTTGGGTAGCACGGGCAATCAAAGTGGGTGAGATCACCTTAGATGAAGCACGCTCACATCCTTATCGTCATATATTATCCCGCTGTTTGGGGCGTGAAGACTTGCATGAGATTGATCTGCAACCACTGGATGTAAAAGTTGGCGATCGCTTACTCTTATGTAGTGATGGTCTCACAGAAGAACTTGTCGAAGACAAGATTGCTAGCTGCCTCCAAGATACTCCTTGGGTTGTTGATAAAGCCGCCATTTCTCTAGTTGAAGCTGCCAAACAGCACGGAGGGCACGATAACATCACAGTTGTTATCCTCTCACTTGAAGAAAATAGTCATTAGTCATTGGTCATTGGTCATTGGTCATTGGTCATTGGTCATTGGTCATTAGTCATTGGTCATTAGTCATTGGTCATTAGTCATTGGTCATTAGTCATTGGTCATTAGTCATTGGTCATTGGTCGGTGCTTAGTAACTTTAAACAAAGGACAAAGGACAAAGGACAAAGGACAAAGGACAAAGGACAAAGGACAAAGGACAAAGGACAAAGGACAAAGGACAAATCCGGTAAATATACTCAGCAATTTGTTCAGCGTGAGCATTTTTCCTTTTTACAATTTGATACAAATACTTTTAGCCTCCAAAGTGACCTAAGGAGGCTAAATTTCCATAAATTGGTAAATTGACATCTTGCACGTAATAAGGTAAAGCGACTATAATTCTCGCTTATTACCACTCATTCCCCAACCTCCTTAAAATCCCTACCTTCAGAAGCTTCCTCCATACTGTGGGAGAAAGCATTTTAGTTTTTTCTAAACAGAAAAACTATCGAGGGTTCAGGATAACACCTCAGCTTCTCCTTAAAGGCGAGTTGTGCAAGCTGAAAGGAGTTAGGCAGGTAGTTATACCTATCTAAGCAGAAATATAGCCTATTTTCCGGAATATGGTTCGGCTGACTTGGGTGGTATATCAGTAGGATTAGGTGCAAGATATCAGAGCAGAAAAATTACACATTTAGGATGTGGGCAATCTGTCAAACACTTGTTATCTTTCTTAATACGCAAGAACAAATGTTAGACAGATAAAAGTCTAAATTCTCCCATTTGGACTTCTGTGAGCTATATCACCTTTACGCGTTGTTTTTTCGGAGTTAACTATGAACCAACCAATGAAACTATCCTTGGAACAGCAATTCAGCATCTGCTCATTCGCGACTCAGGTGCAAAACATGAGCCACGACCAAGCTAAAGACTTTTTGGTCAAGCTCTATGAGCAAATGGTCGTGCGCGAGGCAACTTATCAAGAGCTTCTTAAGCACCAGTGGGGCTTAGATTCCGGTTCCACTATGGCATAGAGTCGTTCTACTGTCGCAGTGGGCGACCTCCTTCTCTTGCTTGGTTCCAAGGAGGAAAAGAGCTGGGGATGTCGGGGCGTCAACTTCGATAACTAATTCCACAAGAGCGGTGCAAAAGTTCAATTCGCGAACTTAACTAAGAATCAGTAAACATTCTCTACGGTATATCTGCTCGAATCTAGACATAAATTTAGCTTTGTAGACTAAATTTATTGTTTGCCTTAGCCAAGCTTGTTTTGTCTAGTCTGAGAATCACACCTGCGTAAATTTGTAATCATCCTGGAATATTTACACAGGAAGAGTCAGAGAGAATTTAGATAGCTCTGCTTTAGGCAGTTAGTGATTTCACTCTTTATACATATAACTAGAACTTACATATTTATATATATTTTGTTTATAAAACTTTACATTCTTCGAGTAACTACCCCTTAGTTCCATCTAAAATAGATAACATTAAGAAATTATTCTTAACTAAGAAAGATCGTATGGAGAATCCGTATCAATACTTTCCAGTTTTGTTAGAATTTGAGGCTTAATCTTTTCGTACTCGTTTTTGAGTAAGCTTTTACTGATTTGCGGGTCGCCAGAGGACATCAATCTACTGCTGATTGCGACCCACTCTTGCAGTCGTTGGCGCTGGGCAGAAGCGACGCTGGAAAGTAAAATATGGGTACAGCGATTTGGTGCTTCTCGTCCAAAGAATAACAGGCGGTAGTAACCTGTATGGTGCAGTAAGCGGACAATTTCTTGACCAAGACTGGTTTTGAGATCAAGGTAATAAGGCAACCATTTAGCACCATGTTTGCGGTTGTAGATGACAGTAATCCATAGCAGCATGGGATGGGGAATAGAAATGAAAAGAAATTGGTTATAGCGGCTACAGACTAAGCGCTTTTGAATTTCCTCTTGCGGTAGCATCACCCACAAAGCGGGTAAAACCTCCCCATTGCTATGAATGGGTTGGGGAAACACAATATCAGCAATTGGTTTATTTTGGGGCCAGGAAATGGCACGAGCGATTTCATTGTTTGACCCGCATACCTGCAAATTGGCTTTTGTCTTTTGTTCAAGCTTATTGCTGACTGTAGTAGCAAGAACTAGCGTATGACTGTCTTGCTTAATTTTGCGTGTATGCTCAGGCTTTTCTAGAGATGCTAAAACTCTGAGGATTTCAGTGATACTTTGGGGGCGATCGCGTGCTAATTTAGCTAGACAACTCATCACCAAATTTTCAATTTCTTTTGGTAGTTCTAATCCGGGATCAACCTCAGCAAAAGAACGCGGTTTTTGATAGTGATGGGTTTTATACCATGCTCCAAAAGAGTGAGTTGGTGCTACCAGTGGCATTTTGCCTGTGAGCATCTCAAACATCATGACGCCTAAACTATAAATATCAGCACGGTTGTCTAATTCTTTACCCTCCATCTGTTCGGGAGAAGAATAAGCCAATGTCCCCAAATAGAATTTTGTATGGTCGCCATCTGACTGTAATAACTTAGCAATACCAAAATCTAGAACCTTGATCAATTCTCCGAAACTGGGATCTTGAATCACCAGAATATTGCTTGGCTTGATATCGCGATGAATAATTGGGCAAATAATGCCCTCAACTGCAATGCCATCATGAGCGCACTGTAAACCCAAGCTGAGTTGACGCGCCATACTCAGAAATCTTGGTAAAGGCAGTGGTTGTTTGCGAATAATATTGTTCAGGCTTTGTCCTTGTAGGTATTCCATGACGTAGAACGGGGTGTTATTGTCATCTACGCCATAGTCCATAACTCGGACAATGTGAATGCTTTTTTGCCCTAGTAAAGCACAGGTTTTTGCTTCTCGCTCAAAGCGGTCTTGCAATCGCATCTTTTCATTTTGGATTGATAGCGCCAGAAACTTGACCGCAACAGGTACACATCCCAACAATGTATCTTTAGCAAGATAAACCCGACCCATTGCTCCAGTACCGATTAACTCTTGGAGTTGGTAGCGTTTGCTGAGTAAGCGCCCAATGTTAGGGTCTGACATAGGAAATTCGACTCCGAAAGCAGGTTGTAAGTGTTTGGGAGGAGAAGTGCATTCAAACTGATATCTGATTTATTGCGCCTATAAATCAATACAGTTCAGTTAAACATTTCTTTCTTCTCTTTGCGTCCAACTCTTGCGAGACGCACTCACGTTGGCGGTTCGTTAAAAAATTGCACTTTCATTGTGATGTAATTTTAGTTTGCCCAATTTGACTAAATAGATAACATAAAGGCATACTGGGCAAATTTTACCAACTCCATAGCCCTCATCCCTCGTAAATAAGATTATTCAGTACTATGGAAAGAGTTCTTGCCAAAAAGCTAGGTTTTTTGCCGTATCAAGAGAACCCAATACTGCGTAGGTTTTGGAAAATCGTAGGTTGGGTTGAGGAACGAAACCCAACAGAGCCCCCCAAATGTTGGGTTTCGTTCCTCAACCCAACCTACACGGGTTAAGGTTTTTGGGCTTAACCGAGCAGTATTGCAAGAGAACCGAGTTCTGAATTTTGGATAAAGTCGAGCTTAGAAGATGTTTGTAGAGTCTAAATTTATTACTTGCCTGAGGGACTAGTACAATGTCTAAGTACAATATTTCATAAATTTGTAGCGAATTCTCTGCGAACCTTTGCGCTTCCCTTTGCGCCCCTTTGCGTTTAAATTTCAACCCTCAATTGGCCACGATTTTATGCAAAGCTATACTAAATTAGTTTTGAGGGTTTATAGTCAGCACAAAGCCTGCTTAGGAAATAAGGACTTCAGTCCTGATTACGGGGAGCATCCTAATGCAAGCTTAAATCTTTTCCCTCACCCGCAGCCCCTCTCCCATTTTTGGGAGAGGGGAGACATAATTCTAGTTCCCCGACGAATCCCAAACATGGGATTCGGGGTTAGGGGATGAGGGCTATCAAGGGAATGGCACATTTGGGATGCTCCCTTACAAAGAACTTGCTTACCCATCAATTTCAACTTGCCAGATGTCTAGAAGTGGTAGGCAAGTTGCTTATTTTTAGGGGTGTAAGACCTTTCGCCCCTACATTCGCACAGCGTCCCGCAGGGATGGGATGTTTTTTTACTGAAAGTCTCTAATTGGTAGTTTTTCGTTTTTTCTCTA
Organism: Nostoc sp. CHAB 5836; assembly: GCF_020829445.1. Taxonomy (GTDB): domain Bacteria; phylum Cyanobacteriota; class Cyanobacteriia; order Cyanobacteriales; family Nostocaceae; genus Nostoc. The sequence goes on along the minus strand of NZ_JAIVFV010000033.1, from coordinate 12,739 downwards.
TGTTATAAGAAATGTCAAAACTTGATGTATTACCCATCAAATAGTATTGAATTCGACGTCCGATAATATTTTTAAATCGCGAAATAAAATCAGAAAAAAATCTTGGGTTTTTGATGATTTCTGTCAATGCAGTTAACCATTTTCCTTGTTTTATAGGCTCTACAACTTGAAAGTAAGCTAGATTTTTCTTCGAGACTGCAAGATTATAAGATAAAGCACGCATTAAAGCTGGATTTTTTTTTACAATCTCTTGTTGGATGAAAGAATTAGTAGCATTGCAGTATTGATTTAGACGTGGTACTTGGCTTTGATGTACAAGAGACCCAGGTCGTGAGTAGTAGAAATAATAAGGTTTTGGTTCCAGAAAAAAGCGGGCTCCTTTGATTAAGCATTTCATATCAAGCCAAAAATCTTGACCCATCCTGATGTCTTCATCGTACTCAATGCCGTGCTTAAGCAGAAATTCTCGTTTGAACAGAGGCTTGCTTAAACCAAGATGCAACCCTGGTTGTGCATAGACATCAGTTTCTACAAAATAAACGATATCAATTGGGATAATTTTTTCTATAGGTTTTCCACTTTCTTGAATCAATGTACTCCAAGGAGATGTTGCACGATCTTTGATCAAATAAAGATCATCAGCAATCATGTCTGCATTCACTTCATTTGCCAGAGATACAAGCTTTTCCAATCTTTCGGGAGCATACCAATCATCTGAATCAAGTACAGCAATCCATTCTCCTTGGGCTACTCTGAGGGCACGATTACGTGCAGCAGCAGATCCAAGATTTTGTTCATTAACTATGACTTTGAGACGTTGATCAGTGAAACTTTTAGCGACTTCTACAGTTTGATCACTTGAACCATCATCGACTACGATAACTTCAATATCACGGAGCGTTTGGTATAAGGCTGACTCTATTGCCTTGGCAATATAAGCTTCAGTATTGTAAGCAGGGATAATGACAGAGACTTTAGGATTCACAAAACTGAACTCCTGACTACTGACTACATGATTAGGTAAAAATGCTAAAACCCCGACCATAATTTGATCATTTCTTATTTACTATACAACTCAGTAGGTAGACGAGATCAACGAGTATTCTTTAAGGTTAAGCATGAGACATTAAACCTTGGGTAACCAGTGCCTTGTCAGAGTTGTTTGAGCGAGGGCTTTCGGCCTATAAGCCTGAGACAGTACTGCCTTTGAGCTGACTGACCAGCCAAAATATTACTATATATCTAGTATATATCTTCTGAAATTCGTGTAGATTTCAAACCCACTACAAGGCTGGCGATCGCCTAGTACCCAGTAACGCTCTACAACAGGATCTAAGTAGGTTGGCGCAAATAAAGCTAACTGGCTAAGGCTGTCATTTGTCCTTTGTCATTGGTCATTAGTAAAGGTTTTAAGCTTATTTACGTTTCGTAACATACTTGATTTTTTTCGCACCAACGTACTTAGAGCAATGGAGCCTTCGCTTAATTGAAGCGTATTGCTTTATAAATGACCTCTCAATACCGACCTTGGTAAATTTCTCCCAAAAGCACTTCTTGAGACGCTCCAGTCGCAGTAGGTAGGTTCCCAGGAATACCCAAATGTCGCCAGTAGGCTAAAACTGCAAAAGCGATCGCTTCTTTAAAATCTGCACTCAAGCCGACTTCATCTGTAGTCAAGACAGGCACTGATGCCAACAAAAACTCTAATCGACCTTTCAAATAGAGATTGCGACTACCACCGCCACATAATAGTACCCTCTGTGGCATTTCCGGCAAAAAAGTGCGGTAACTGTGAACAATTGAAGCAGCTGTGAGTTCCGTAAGAGTTGCCAGTACATCGGCAGCATTGAGTTGATATCCTTGGGCATCTTTTAAACACTGATGCAGATAAGTCACGCCGAATAACTCTCGACCAGTAGATTTGGGCGGCGGCAAATGAAAGTAGTCTTGGTTGAGCCATTGTTCTACTAATGGATCGCAAGGAGTACCACTCGCTGCCCAATTGCCATCTTCATCGTAAGTTTTAGCACCAGCGCTCAAATGCTCCACCGCTAGATCCAACAGACTATTTCCTGGGCCGGTATCCCAAGCGCGAATTTTTGAGAGCCAGTCGCCACGCCGAGGCGGAATATACGCAACATTACCAATACCACCAATGTTTTGAATACAACGCCCTTCTTGGGGATGACTGAGTAAATAGGCATCTACTCTGGGTACGAGAGGCGCACCATGGCCACCAATAGCGATATCAGCAACACGGAAGTTGCTGACAGTTGTGATGCCAGTAAGATGAGCAATTAATGCACCGTGTCCTAGTTGTAGGCTGTAACCTAGTGGGGAACGGGGAGTGGTTTTCTTTTCTATTCCCCTATTAGCAGGTGGCCGATGATAAACCGTCTGACCGTGGGAGCCAATGAGAGTGGCTGGCTGATGACCAATTTGAATATTTTGGGCGGCTTGAGCAAAGACAACGGCGATCGCATCATCTATTTCTGCCAATTCTGCCATTGAGATGGCAACGCCTGCACCAACTGCCAATATTTTTTGTCTGAGTTCGGCTGGATAGGGATATATTGCCCCGGCGATCAACTCAATTTTGAGATCCAATTCTCTGCCGGAAATCTCTACCAACGCAGCGTCTATGCCATCTACGGATGTGCCACTAATTAAACCGATAACGCGAGTAGGGACAGCAGCTTCTTCGGTCGGATGCATCGATAAAGATTCTTTTGTTGGTTGCAAGAGGTAGTTTAATTGATGTTACTACCCATGTCAAACAACCTCTTAATTAATCCTTAATAATGACAACCTCCCAAGATACAAATTCTTAATATAGATGGTCTAACTTTACAGCTTTTTTATCTTCAGATAAAGAACAGATAATCTATCTACTTTTTTGCCAAGTGAAACTACTTATTTAGCTTCGATAAGCTAGCAAATTCTTTGCCAAATATATGGATTGGACACCAATACAAATCCAGTAATTTCATGGTGTTATTTTTTCTAGCAGACATCACATAATGAATTCAAATCGCACCCCAAATTAATCAAAAAATAAAACTACAAAATATCAACATTATGTCTGTTCAAAAAATTGCTTATATCGCTGCTCTATCTTTATCTGCAATCTCCTCATTTATCTGTGCAGGTTCTGCCCAGGCTATTTCTTTGAAAGTAAGTACTGGCATTGCAGGCCCTAATGGAGAAACTAACCAAGGTGCTTTTTCTGAGTTTACTCAGCTTGAGGGTACGAGAACTATTGACTTCAATAATGGTCAAGCACCAACGACTGGTTTCGCTAAGTACTCATTTGAAACTGGTCAAAACAGCAGTGTTAGATCTGACCAATGGGCACCTGCTGGTGCAAAGGGTGAAGTCAATAGTACTAAATATCTAGGAGTTTTTAACGGTGATCAAGTCACAATCAACCTTGACAATTACCTCAATTATTTCGGTATTGACTGGGGAGCTATCAGTAACAATAACACCTTCTCCTTTTACAATGGCAATACTTTGATTAAATCATTTACAACTCAGGATGTTAACCCAGTTGCACCAATTAAGGCTTCACAGCACGGTGGTGAAGGCAATGGCTACCTTCACTTCTACTCAGATAGCAGCAACGATATTTTCAACAAGATTGTCATCTCCCAAGCAACCACAAATGGTGGTGGATTTGAAAGCGACAACCATTCTTTCCGTTTAGGAACTGGCAGATTTACAGGTTTTGACCCTAAGTCTGTTCCTGAACCTAGTGTTATCTTGGGTATGCTGGCTGTAGGTGGTATGTTTCTTTGCAAGCGCAAGAACGAGAAATTGCAAAGCGTTAGCCAATCTGATTCGTAAGCTGGATTTAAAAACTTCCGACGACAATTTAATATTAAATACAAATTAGGGCGAGCTTACTTAGGTAAACTCGCCCTAATCCTTTTGCAATTGTAGGACTTATGCAATAATTCTCTGAAACTCTTAGTACAATATAGGACTACTATTTGATTTCTGAACAGATACGTAGGGTGCGTTAGCGTTTCGCGTAACGCACCGAATCCTTAAGAATGGTGCCGTACTTTCTGCGCTAACGCACCCTACAAATACTTAATGTTGTTCAAAAATCAAACCGGATTCCTATATTTCATAAATTCGTAGCGAATTCTCTTTGCGTTCCTACCCTACGGGAAGGCGAAGCGCCTATGCGCTTCCCTTTGCGCCCCTCTGCGTTTAAATTTCAACCCTCAATTCGCCACGATTTTATGCTGCATCTGTACTTAGGACTTAGGCAATAACTCTCTAAAACCTTATTCCTTTGCGTCCAACTCTTACGAGAGGCACTCGCGTTTGCGTCCTTCTCCCAGGGGGAGACGCACTCGCGTTTGCGGTTCGTTTTTTCATGATTTTGCGTAAGTCCTGAATTGATGATCAGATTTTCTCCTAGGGACAACGCAACCCATAGTAAGCTTTCAGAGTAAGACTGACACAAAGCCCACATCCTAAGAATCGATATGATAGAAAAGTAGATAAAACTTAAAAAATATTTATCGAATGGTGCTTCAATCATCTGGCTTGTCCAAGGTCAAAGACTCAGTAACACAAAAACTCTTCTTGGGTAATGAACCCAATGCAGAATTAATTGCAATTCTCACCGTTTACTTTGTCCAAGGAATTTTAGGGCTATCACGTCTGGCCGTGAGCTTTTTCCTCAAAGATGAACTACTGCTGAGTCCAGTTCAGGTGTCGGCGCTATTGGGAATTGTCTTCCTACCTTGGATGATCAAGCCGGTGTTTGGTTTTATCTCTGATGGCTTGCCTATATTTGGCTATCGTCGGCGTCCTTACTTGATTTTATCTGGGATACTGGGAACTGCTTCCTGGGTCAGCTTGGCCACAATAGTTCATACTAGCTGGGCAGCGATCTTAGCGATCGCTCTTGGTTCTCTTAGTGTCGCCATGAGTGATGTCATCGTTGACTCGCTGGTTGTGGAACGAGTCAGAGGCGAATCGCAAGCTAAAGCCGGTTCACTACAATCTCTGTGTTGGGGTGCTTCTGCGATCGGAGGTTTAATAACAGCATACTTTAGCGGTCTGCTGCTTCAATACTTTACTACCCGTACTGTCTTTGGAATTACTGCCTTATTTCCTCTCATCGTTTCAGGGGTAGCTTGGTTAATTGCTGAGTCCCCCGTTAGCAAAGATGCTCAAGATAGTAATCAGACCAACTCTTTACCAATCAAACATCAACTGGGGCAGCTACGCCAAGCCATTACCCAAAAAACAATTTGGCTACCAACGGCGTTTATCTTCATCTGGCAAGCTACCCCAAATGCGGACTCAGCCTTTTTCTACTTCGCTACCAACGAACTACACTTTGAACCCGAATTTTTGGGGCGCGTACACTTGGTGACAAGTTTCGCTTCTTTGGCAGGTGTTTGGATTTTTCAACGTTTCCTCAAAAGCATCCCTTTTCGGGTGATTTTTGTTTGGAGTACCGTCCTTTCGTCAATTTTAGGAATGACGGTGCTGTTGTTAGTGACTCACACAAACAGGCTCTTGGGTATAGATGACCATTGGTTTAGTTTGGGTGATAGCCTTATTCTCACTGTCATGGGGAAAATTGCCTTTATGCAAGTGATGGTTCTAGCAGCAAGGCTTTGTCCCTCTGGTGTGGGAGCGACATTATTTGCCTTGTTAATGTCGGTGTTTAATTCAGCAGCAACCGTTTCTCATGCATTGGGGGCATTAATCACCTATTGGCTGGGGATCACCGCAACGAACTTTGAGTCACTTTGGCTGTTGGTGGTAATTACTAACCTTAGTACGCTGTTACCCCTACCATTTGTCAACTGGCTACCGGCTGCGAATGAGCAAACTGAGACACCGAAAGATGGGGAACAAGGGTTTTTGCCAGATTTGATGTCTGAGTTGGTACTGAGAGAAGCAGAGTCGGAAAAAAATTCTTTTTAGCAACTAGATATTTTTGCACAAGGTAACAATAAATAACAAAGTATATGCAGAGCTTTAAAAATCAAGAGAGCTTAGTTACAGAAAAATCCTACACTCGTGAAGACTGGCAAGAAGGATATCAATCTCTCACCCAAGAGTTTGATTATTGGATTGATGATATAGAAGGGGAAATTCCCAAAGAATTAGAAGGTACGCTGTTTAGAAATGGCCCTGGTTTGTTGGATGTGAATGGACAATTGATTCATCACCCATTTGATGGGGATGGGATGATTAGTAAAATTACCTTTACCAACGGTCGCGCTCATTTCCGCAACCGCTTTGTCCACACAACTGGCTATTTGGCAGAGCAAAAGGCAGGAAAAATCCTCTATCGTGGTACTTTTGGTACTCAAAAACCTGGCGGTTGGCTAGCTAATATCTTTGACTTCAAACTCAAAAATATTGCTAATACAAATGTTATCTATTGGGGTGGTAAACTGCTAGCACTGTGGGAAGCGGCTGAAGCACATCGCCTTGATCCCTACACTCTTGAAACCTTGGGTAAAGAGTATTTTAATGGTGTTTTGTCAACAGGTGAAGCTTTCGCTGCACATCCCCGCTTGGAAAAGAATTGTGAAGAAGATGGGGGCGCACCTTGTCTGGTAAATTTCTCGATTAAGCCAGGATTATCTACCACCATTAATATTTTCGAGCTAAATCCTGCGGGCGAAATTGTCAGACAGCACGCTCATATTATTCGAGGTTTCTGTTTTATCCACGATTTTGTCATTACTCCCAATTACTGTATCTTCTTTCAAAATCCTGTCACCTTCAATCCCATACCTTTTGTTTTGGGAATACGTGCGGCGGGAGAATGTATCAAATTTCAACCAAATCAGCCTACTCAAATTATAATTATTCCCCGCTTCCCCAAAGAAGGGCAAGAAAAAATCAAAGTTTTGGAAACTCACTCTGGTTTTGTCTTCCACCACGTTAATGCTTTTGAGGTAGGAGAAGAAGTTTTGATTGACTCCATTTGCTACCAAAATTTCCCAGAAGTGGAACCTCAAAGCGATTTTCGGCAAAGTGATTTTGAGGCGTTTTCACCTGGGCAACTCTGGCGATTTTATCTGAATCTAAAGGATGGGACAGTCCGCCGGGAATTGATTGATGGTCGTTGTTGCGAATTTTCCAGTATACATCCAGCGAATGTGGGACGCTCTTATCGATATCTATATATGGGTGCGGCTCATGCAGAAACTGGTAATGCTCCTTTACAAGCATTGCTGAAAATTGATTTAGAGTCTGGAGAAAGACAACTTTGGAGTGTTGCACCCCGTGGTTTTGTGGGTGAACCGATTTTTGTCCCGCGCCCAGATTGTGAGAAGGAAGATGATGGTTGGGTATTAGCTTTGGTTTATGATGCTGCTGATCACCGCTCAGATTTGGTAATTTTGGATGCTAGTGATTTCTCTAAAGGAGCAATTTCACGGCTACATCTGAAGCATCATATCCCCTATGGTTTGCATGGGAGCTTTACTTCTGAGGTTTTTGGGGAAATTTGATTTCTTTAGGACTTACGCAAAATAATGAAAAAACGAACCGCATAGACGCAAAGCAGCTTCCCGCAGGGTAGGGCGCATTCGCGAGTGCGTCTCGTAAGAGAAGGACACAAAGGAATAAGAGTTTCAGAGAGTTATTGCGTAAGTCCTACATTTTTTCGCTGGCAATAATATGCAAATCAATATTTTTGAGCAAGCGTACCAATTTTTGCGTCAAAGATCCTTTGAGGAGCATTTGCCAGCGCGTTAGCAAAGCGCCTCCAAAGGAGGTTCGCTGACTCTCTCCAATCACAATTTGGGTGATGCGATATTTCTCGGCAACTTCAGCGATCGCATTGGCAATGTTACTGTTGCTAACACGAAGAAAAGTACCTTCAAATTCTTTGCAAAGTTTCTCACAAGTGTGGATGTGTAAGCTTTCCTCTTTGGTGAGGAAGCGTTGTGGATCGGCAACGAACAAGGTATAAAGCGGCGCGTTCATATAGTTAGCCAGCCTCGCACCTCGGCGTAACAGCTGCACTGAGTTGGGATAGGTGGATACACATACTAAAACCCGCTCGTGAATATTACAAAATTGCCCGTTGGGAGTGGAGGCGATCGCATTTTCTTCCACGTTGTCTGCTACTTCCCGCAAAGCTAACTCCCGTAAAGCAATCAGGTTACGGCGTTGGAAAAAATTATTGAGGGATTGTTGGATTTTTTGGGGTGCATAAATCTTGCCTTCTAATAACCGTTCTTGCAAGGTTTCTGGTGTAACATCTACTATCACTATTTCATCTGCTTCATCCAGAATTCTGTCAGGAACACGCTCACGTACTACCACACCTGTAATTCTGGCTACTAGATCATTAAGACTTTCCAAATGTTGGACATTCATTGTGGAATAGACATCAATGCCTGATGCCAAAACTATTTCGACATCTTCGTAGCGTTTTTCGCGTGGGGAACCAGGGACGTTGGTATGGGCAAGTTCATCGATTAAGACTAATTGGGGCGTAGACGCATTCGCAAAGCTTCCCGTAGAGAAGCGGCTTGTCGCCAGACATCGCTTTAAAATAGCATCTGTATCCATTTCCGTTAGTATCAACTCACCCCGATGATATTGCTTGCGGGGTAAAATCTCCAGTCCCTCTGCCTTCTCAGCCGTATCCTTGCGTCCGTGGGTTTCCAAAAGCCCAATAATAACATCAATTCCTTCATGTTTGAGTGCGTGTCCCTCTTCCAGCATCCGGTAGGTTTTGCCTACTCCAGGAGCCATGCCAATAAATATTTTATGCTTGCCCCGTCTTCGTGCCGGATAAAGGGAGTCGCTTGCAGAATTGAGAGGTGCAGTGCCAGCCGAATTAGTATTACTATTATCTGACATTTTAAAATCGGGAGTGGGGATTAACAATTCAAAATTCAAAATTCAAGACATTTTCCGACGGGGATTTCAATCCAGGGCTATTTCATTCTCATCTAGCCCGCCTCAGAATGAATTCTGAGTCTAAGTAGAGCGACGCAAATAAAGCTAACTGGCTAAGACTGTCATTTGTCCTTTGTCATTTATAACGGTTTAAGGTGTATTTACGTTTCGTAATATAGTTTGGTTTATTCTTGCCGACTTACTTAGTCTCAGTGGGCTAGTCAAACACGTAAGATTTGTTTCTTACAAGCCCCATCCCTCTTTAGGGTGGGGTTATTGACCCTTTGTTGTGCTTGTGTAGCGTGCCCTTTGTTCTCACTTTATTTATGCTGTCTCTTGCACGAATATTTTAAAACATCCTCTTCTGATTCACGCAGAGGCACAGAAAGTAATGAAAAAGTTATCTATTTGTTCCTAACTCCCCACTCCCCATTTATTAATTTTGCTGACGATTAATATCTTGTAAGTCTAGAGCATAATTCAATCGGAGAACATTGACTCCCGGTTCGCCAAAAATCCATAAAAATCTACCATCAGTATACTTATTAATTAAACGTAGGATTTCATCTTCCTTTACTCCACGGGCGTCAGCAACCCGCGATAATTGCTGCCGTGCTGCTTTGAAGGAAATATGTGGATCTAAACCGGAAGCAGAAGTATAAATTATATCAGCTATCGGTTGAAGATTTTCGTCTCGCAATTGATTTGCCTGTTCTAGAATCCGCTTTAGTAGCTCTGGATTGCTCGCAGCGAGATTGCTGGCTCCAGATATGCCCGTTGGCTTGGCTTTTTTTCCTTGGCTATATCTAATAGTACTGGGACGAGGATGAAAATATCGCTCAGATGTGAATACCTGACCAATCAAAGCCGAACCAATTGGTTGATTATTTAGATTCTGCATGATGCTGCCATTAGCTTGATAGGGCAAAAAAACTTGACCCACTACAAGGATTACCAGAGGATAGATAATTGCAGTCAACAACCAAAGCATCAGAGTTATGAAAATTGCTCTGATGGTTTCTCGAATAATAGCCATAAAAATTTTCCAATTGCTGCTAATATTTTATTTTTAATTTTTAATTCTTTTACCCAAGCAGAATGACGTTCCAGGATGCTGTTAGCAACAGCATAAAAACTGGAGGAACTAACACATTCAAGCACGTGTTTCTACCTTAAGCTAAACCCACAACTGTAATCAGTATATCTATCAACTTAATGGCAATAAACGGTGCAATCACCCCACCTAAGCCATAAATTAAGATATTGCGTTGGAGTAGCTGATTAGCTGTTAGTGGTCTAAACTGCACACCCTTCAATGCCAACGGAATCAAAGCGGGAATAATCAAAGCATTATAAATCAGCGCTGATAGTACAGCAGATTTAGGGCTAGTCAAATTCATAATATTCAGACTTTGGAGGTTCGCAGCGACAAATATCACTGGGATAATTGCAAAGTACTTAGCAATATCATTAGCGATGGAAAATGTCGTCAATGCCCCGCGAGTAATCAACAATTGTTTGCCAATGCTAATGATATCGATCAGCTTGGTGGGATCGGAATCTAAATCGACCATGTTGGCGGCTTCTTTGGCAGCTTGCGTCCCTGTATTCATTGCAACGCCGACGTTAGCTTGGGCTAATGCTGGAGCATCGTTAGTTCCATCTCCGGTCATAGCAACCAGCTTACCTGCTGCTTGTTCCTTTTTAATGACGCTGATTTTGTCTTCTGGTGTGGCTTCGGCAATGAAGTCATCAACCCCAGCTTCTTTGGCAATCACAGAGGCTGTAATCCCGTTGTCTCCAGTTAACATGATGGTATGTACTCCCATCCGTCGCAGTTGCTCAAAGCGATCGCGGATACCAGGTTTCACAATATCTTTGAGATAAACAATCCCATAGATTTCGTTATCTAGGCTGACTGCTAGGGGTGTACCTCCCAGGCGAGAAATTCGTTCGTAGACAGCATCCAATTCTCCCGTATCGCGTCCATTGCGCGAACGGACAAATCCTTTAATGGCTTCTACTGCTCCCTTTCTAGCCTCATGTCCACCAGGTAAGTTAGTACCACTCATCCGTGTTTTGGCCGAAAAACTGACCCCTTCTGCGTAGTTGGGGTCGAAATCAAACCGTGCTACCAACTTTTCCGCCAGTCGGACAATGGATTTACCTTCTGGTGTATCGTCAAAGACACTAGCCGCCCAAGCAACATGAGCAATTTCTGACATTGAATGACCGTTGATGGGGATAAACTCTTCCGCCAAACGGTTACCGAGGGTTATTGTACCTGTCTTGTCGAGAACTAAAGTGTTGACATCACCACAGGCTTCGACTGCTCGTCCTGAAGTAGCAATGACGTTAAATTGGGCAACTCGATCCATACCAGCAATGCCGATGGTACTTAGTAAGCCGCCAATGGTTGTAGGAATTAAGGCTACTAATAGGGCAATCAAAACTGGGATGCTGACTGGACTGTTGACATAGTAAGCAAGTGGAGGCAGAGTTACTACGACTAACAAAAATACTAAGCTTAGAACTGCCAGCAATACCGTTAGGGCAATTTCATTGGGTGTTTTACTGCGTTCTGCCCCTTCTACCAAAGCAATCATCCGGTCAATGAAACCTTTGCCAGGGTCAGATGTGATGCGGATAATTAGTTCATCTGAGATAATCCGCGTCCCACCAGTGACGGAACTGGCAACGTCGGAGCCTGATTCTTTTAATACTGGTGCGGATTCCCCAGTAATTGCCGATTCATCCACCGAGGCCACACCCATAATTACTTCGCCATCGGCGGGGATAATATCGCCAGCAACTACGTAGATGGTATCGCCCTGTTTGAGGGCCGTGGATGAAACTTCACTCAGTGTGCCATCGGGGGCAAGTTTTTTAGCGATCGCCTCTAACTTGGTTGCTCGCAAGGCATCAGCTTGAGCTTTACCCCGTCCTTCTGCCACTGCTTCGGCAAAATTGGCAAACCAAACTGTAAAGAATAAAATCCCCGACAACAAGCCGTTGAAAGGTTGTGGGTTCTTTTGGAGAGCTGGGCCAAATAGGTTGGGATCAATCGTGAGCAATAGGGTAATGATTGTCCCTACCCAAACCACAAACATCACTGGATTTTTGATTGCATACTTAGGGTTCAGCTTGACAAAAGCATCTTTAATTGCCCTTAAGTACAGCCACTTATTACTTCTTGCCCTGGTCTTTTTACGTCCTTGGCGGCGATCGCCAGAACGAGAATTTGGGCGTCTAGCTTTAGAGTTAGTTGCCACTTGATTTATAAATGAAGTTAGGAGTTAGGAGTTAGGAGTTAGGAGTTAGGAGTTTGGAGTTAGGAGTTAGAAGTAGCGCTCTGTAGGGCAGGGCTATTTCATTCTCATCTAGCCCGCCTCAGAATAAATTTACCTCTCTTATAGCGAAAGTCGTCTCAAGACGACTGAGAAAAGCTTATAGTCCGTTAAAACGTACTTTAGCCATAAGAGAGGAACTTCAGTTCCGGGTGGTTTATGTCTAGTAGGACTTACGCAACAACTCTCTGAAACTCTTATTCCTTTGTGTCCTTTGCGCCCTTTGCGGTTCGTTTTTTTTCATTATTTTGCGTAAGTCCTATCTAGAATGAAATAGCCCTGGTCTGTAGGGTGCGTTACGCGATCGCTAACACACCCGACAAAACCTACGAAACGGGATAATTTATTTTTTAGTATTCTCTTTAACTTATCGCGGAAGTCCCCACCCTCAATGTACTCATAGGGTGGGGATAGGGAGCGGGGGATGAGGATTGCATCTGGAATTGATTTCTTGCCTATCTTGAACAAATACCAGATGTATGACGAAT
>NZ_JAIVFV010000338.1 GCF_020829445.1 Nostoc sp. CHAB 5836 | reverse complement strand
GTTGATACTGACAAGTATTCTCAAGGGCTATCTCAAGTCAAAGCAGAATTTAAAGCTGAACGCTTGTTTGTCTATCAGGGTCGAATAGCGCCAGAGAAAAATTCCACTAGTTTAATTAGCCAATCAATCGGGTAATGCAACACCGCAGCTAAAAAGCTTCCTGCTTGAGTCCAAATTAAACCTACTAAGGCACTGATGATTCCACCTATACTAATAATCGAAATTAATGGAGTACTAACCACATTCAGAAACAGACTATAAGATGGCACAACCCCAAAGACAAAAAGTTGCACAGGCAAAGTCCAAATAGTGGCAGCTAGGGGAACAGCAATTAAAGCAGCGATGGCAGGTGGTAGCCATGCTAGTCCATTGACCAATGGAGACACTGTTACGACTAATCCCAGCGTTGCTAAAAAACTCAATTGAAAGCCTAAATCCCAAATCCATAGAGGATTAAACACTAATAACAGAGTTGCTGCCAATAGTAATGAGCCGAACTGTTTTACCTTCCTTTTTAATAGCAAACCAACTAATGCCGCAAAACCCATAATCACAGCTCTGAGAACCGCAGGTTGAAAGCCTGTTAAACTTAGAAAAATGATTAAAGCCAAAAACCCAAGGGTAAATTGCGTTCCTTTTCTTGCCCGCCTCGTTAACTGTAAAATTACACTCAAAATCAAAGAAGTTTGGAACCCAGAAGCAGCTAAAGCATGAGCTAATCCGGCTTGTACAAACAAATCGCGGATATCATAAGGTAAATCAACAGCTTTGCTACCTAAAACCATTGCACTAACAAGAGGCCCTTCAGGAATACCTAACCAACGAACTTGCGATCGCACAATTCGCTCCCGAATTTGCCACCATCCCCATTTACGTTCCTGATCCAAAACATTTACTTGTCGTCCAATCAAACCAGCAAATGTTCCTTCCTGTTTGAGAAACTTCTGAAAATCGAAACCACCAGGATTGGAAGCCGCTTTTGGTTTGTACAAAATCCCAGTCACAGCAATTTGTTGACTAGGGTATAACCCAGTAGCCTGAAGTATAGGCACTGTCACATACAATTTGCCCGTTACCCCTTTTGGGACACCTGCTGAACCTTTTTCATTTTTGACCTCATCTATCTGAGTCGCTTCCAGCCAAAATTGTCCCCGTTGACTGCGAGTCAAGCGGGGATTACTCGCCACTTCGCCGCGAACAATCACAAGTTGTTCTTGATTACTGCTATTTCCGGGTGGAACGAACTGACTAATATCTTTTGTACCCGGCTGTGGCACTCGCCATTGAAAATACAGAGTTGCTAACAACCCCACCAAGCCAGCAGCTAGCCATATTCGAGGATGGGGAATAGTTTGCCAATTATTAGGCACCGCCTTTGTTTTACTTCCAGCATTTTCTGATTTCTGAGCAAATTGCCGTAGGATAGTGCGTCTTCTAAAGATAACTGCTCCCACTATCCCCAACCCCAAAATCCACACACCACCCCAAGGAACTGCTGTAAACAGCAACCCGAAAATGTAGCCAAGACAAATAATTACACCAGTAGTTTGAATCATAAGATTTTTTGTAAAAGCACCTGGCAACCGGAACTTGCACCTGACTTAAAAATAGTTATGGCAGCAATAGAGAAAAATCGGCAATGCCGAATTTGGCTATAAAATTCAAAAATCAAATATTCCAAACTCTTATTATCTGCCCCTGGAGCGGCTCTGCATAAGCATTTCATCTCTTTAATCAGCAACGTCAAAAAATTTTATACTTGTGGTGAAGTATAGTCCATTAAGTTTATACAAACAAAGCCCGCACAGGCGGGCCTTATACTTATAGCCTACATTCCGCACCCTCAACTGTCACAATCGGTTTTTACTGGTTTTTAGACATAAACAAAGCTACTGAATATACATAAAACCAGTAAAATAACTTAAATATGAAGATGCACGAGCATAATCTGCAACTACAAAAATCACAAAAACTTAGTAATTACACTATGTGACACCCCAGGGTGCGGAACGTGGGTTATAGCCTTAACGTTCTAGACTCAAGATTTAACTGCATTTCTGATCTTTAGCAATAGCCAGATGATAAACATATACCTAGCTTAAACCCCAGTGCCGCATAGATAACCATAAAACAAAGTCGTAGCGAATTAAATTTGGCAAGACTCTGCGTACCTTTGCGTTTACTTTGCGTTCCTCTGCGTTTAAAAACCTTACGATTTTACACAAAGCTGTACTTAGTTCGTGTAGCCACACCCTTTAAGATGTGGAGCTTCATATTGAACTCACACTATCTTTAAGCAAAGGAAAACCCAACTTCTCCCTTTGTTCAACATATAAATGAGCCACCTTTCTAGCCAAATGCCGAATCCTGGCAATATAACGAGTTCTCTCCGTCACCGAAATCACACCTCTAGCATCCAGCAGATTAAACGTGTGCGAACACTTCATTACATAATCTAAGCTAGGCAAGACCAATCCTCGCTCCGTCAATTGGGTAGCTTCCTGCTCATACAAATTAAATAGTGTCAGTAGCAGATCATGATTCGACGCTTCAAAGTTGTATGTACACTGCTCAATCTCACTTTGCAGGAAAACATCACCATAAGTAATGTTGTCTGTCCACTGGATCTTTGTAAATGCTTCTACTTGCTGGAGATACATTGTCAGCCGCTCTAAGCCGTATGTAATCTCAATCGACACCGGACGACAATCAATTCCCCCACACTGTTGGAAATAGGTAAATTGAGTAATTTCCATCCCATCTAACCATACCTCCCACCCAGTGCCCCAAGCTCCCACCGTCGCATCTTCCCAGTTATCCTCTACAAACCGAATATCGTGGTCTTCAGGACGAATGCCTAACACCCTCAAGGAATCCAGATAAATCTCCTGAATATTATCTGGCGACGGCTTAATCAGAACTTGATACTGATAATAGTGTTGGAAGCGATTGGGGTTTTCGCCATAGCGTCCATCTGTAGGGCGACGACAAGGTTCAACGTAAGCAACAGCCCACGGTTCCGGCCCCAATGCTCTTAAAAATGTCTGCGGATTTTTAGTACCTGCCCCCTTCTCCATATCGTAGGGCTGGGCTATGAGACAACCGCGATCGCCCCAGAAGTGATGTAATGAGCTGATTACCGATTGAAAATTCACGGTTCCCCCTTGCCAACTGAACACAGTGCATAAACCATTGTTGCCTAGAACCCGGCACTGTGGGCAGTTTCAGGAGACAGAAAAGCATTTCCCAAGAAAAATGGAAAAAGTAGTTG
>NZ_JAIVFV010000337.1 GCF_020829445.1 Nostoc sp. CHAB 5836 | reverse complement strand
TTATTGCTCGTAGATACTTGATTATCATTTCTAAAAAAAATGTTCGGATATTACCCCAAAAAACTGCCACGAGGCTATGAAAGTAAATATGATCTTGGCTTCAGTATTAATCCTGAATTATCTGTATTAAATAAGTCTTATTGCTGAGAAGAGAAATTAGCGATCGCACTTTTTTTGAGTCGCCTAACTTGCATCGCATTGCTCCCCATTGAGCAGCTATTGAATGAGGGGATTAGTATGGCCATAAATGGTAGATGTTTATACGGGTTTAGAAGTGATTGGGGTTTCCTCTAAGAATTTGGCGGGGGCGATCGCCTGCTTTAAGGGGCTGATAGTTATGCCATCACTTGGACAAGGCACTTCAACTATAATTCTCCTTGAATAATTTGGGACAATTCACTCCGGCTGCGATTTGCTTCTGACCAAAAAGCTACCCAAAAAATAATTAGCACCAGCATAGGCATCCCTACAAATCTTGCAGCCATTTGATGAGGCATAGCACCTGTTAAGATTATAGAAACGACTGCACCATACCAGGATAAAAACCAGAATCCTAAAAATGCCATCACAAAAGGATGTATCCTCATTTGTACATGAATCGAAGTTTGGTGAGATTCTACTTCAAAGCGTCCTTGAATCACTGGTAAAAATGAGTTGCGGTAGTGAATTATACGACTGATTTGGAAACCTGATTCCGAAATAGTTCCTTGATAAGGGGCGTGTTTTCTAGAGAATCTAAATGCTTTTGTCGGTTCAACTTTTGCATTCAGCCGTTGCAAAACTATAGGCAGTGAATCAGATGTCAAAATTATAAAGGTATCGTTGGGTAGTATTTTCATAGTGCTTTTCCTCGCTTGATGGGGAAGGGCGATCGCTCTCTTGTTAGTGTCAACTCAACGAATTTAAATCTGAGTTGTTATTAATATTGTCTACTTCAGTTACCAACTGTTGTACTTGAGCTAAAATCTGTTGTTGTACTGAATATTGCTGTTGAACTTTTCCTAATTTGCTTATACCTATCCAACCTAAAAATGATGCAATTGCAATAAATAACCAAGTTTTTATTTGCTTGTTCATTTTTTTAAATAGTATTTTGCTACATCCTTAGTATTAACCCTGTGCGATGCCTGCGGTGTTTGTTCTTGTTGCCATCGCATTAGCTGATATATTTCCTCTAAAAACGGGGGCGATCGCAATTTATTTCAGTGGAGCTTAAATTTATATTACCTATCCTGGGGTTCGTATACATAGACTTGATCAACTAAGCTTGAATATCACCAACTAGGCTAGACTGTGCCGAAACGGGAAATTTGTACGCTAAGAAAACCTCAAAAAGTTGAAACCCTTAACTATCAATAGTTTCATCAAGTGTCATCCGAATAAAATTTTTTGTATTTAAGACTAATGAGCGTTAAAAAATTCCTTGAGAGTTGAACGCAAAAAATTTTTAATGGCAAGGCTTTTGGCGATTGATCTGATTTCTTAGCGTACAAAACTCCCAATTTGGCACAGTCTAGCCTACATTATTTACTCAGGTCAAGTTAATAGCTTTATGCAACTCCTGTTTAAACTTTACAAAACTACATAATCAAGCAAGTTTTGGCATCAGCTTAAGAAACATAATTAGCGCTCAGTAGTTTTACTATTGCCTAGTTTTTAACAGCGATCGCCTACTTTATCAAAACTGGGGCATCAAACAATCATAGAAAAATCACTTATGATATACAACACAATCATTGTGCAGTCAATGTTCTAGGCTTTTGGCTCCACATTAGAACTATGAACTTGACACCAATGGAGCAAAACCTATGAGTAATAAGCCTATTGAGCTTTACATCGCCCAAGAACGCTTGCGTCAAGCACGTTACAGTTTCAACCTCGCATTAATTGCAACTGCACTGTCTGCCTGTATTAGCCTTTTAGGTGCTGGACTTTTACTATCTGGTAAAGTTCCCGAAGCAAGTGTTACTGCTGCTGGTGGAATGGCTGCAAGTGTGCGATGCATTCAGCTTGCCAAAGACTCTAACGACAGACTCGACAAGATTTTACCCGAACTAAAGGATGAAGATTAAGGGTAGCAAAGTGCGATCGCCCTTTTCAGTTCTGTCTTAATTGCACAGATGAAGGGTGCGGTCGCTTTAGTTAGGGGTGGTGCTAACTGCACCTGCGCTCCCCCCTGAACGGATACGTTAAACATTTGTTTAACGATTTGTTATAGTTTTGTTTTGAGAATGTTGCTAGAAACATTTGTAGCTAATTCTTCCGAATTTTCTTCGATACAATGTGGCTATTAAAACATTGTTGACAAAGTTATAAGGTGATATTTATGTCAGGTGAGTCAGAAAGTTGGAATCTGTCTAAAATATGGTATCGAAAGCTGACAAAAGACTGGGAAATAGACCGTCTATTGACTGACTTAGAAGCTAGAACCCAAAACCGATACAGGCAAAATACTAAAAAAGACCTGTTATTAGGGTTACTTTGTGGATATAGCTTAACTCAGATCTTGCACCTGTTCAGTTGAATGTCAATTCCATGACTAAGTGCAAGAAGGCGTATTCGTTCAATATCAAGTAAAAGAAGCAACACGAGTATTTGTGGTAAGCAGGCTTGGAAGGCAATTTGTGCAGCGATTCCCCAGTCAGGTAAATTAGTCGTAGCAATAGACAAATATGCTCTTCGGGGCCAAGATATAGGCAATGAGCGACAGGACTAACCAACGGTAAACACCCAACAGTGTTCCTTGGCCAAAACGGTGTAAGCCGAAACGGTGTTTTGCAGTCTTGAACCACCCCTCTATCTGCCATTTACGTTTACCCCACCAAGTAATAGTGCTAGCTTTGAGGGGCTTGGTAGACATAACAAAGCGCTTTTCAAGTTTGCCGCGATCGCGTTTGAGGTAATACCACGACACCGAAACAGGAAACTTTAAACCGACCAGACATACTTGTTGACCCCGTTTATGCAACTGTTTTAAGCATCGCCCATCAACAAGCAAGCGGTCATAACGCACACCTGTAATTGCGTGGTATTTTAACTTGCGTATGCCATGTAGAAACCTTGCACTTCCAAAAGCAGTGTCTGCTAAAATCATCACCTGAAAGTGTTTGGTTAACGATTTAGGTACGCCTTTGACCAGTTTGAATGCTTATATCTTGCACCAATCAGGGTAAACCACTATGAGCGAATTATTGCTGTATGAAAGTAACACTACAAAAAATATCTACTCCAGTAATTACTAGTAACTTAAAAAACAAATTTAATGAAGAAATTA
>NZ_JAIVFV010000336.1 GCF_020829445.1 Nostoc sp. CHAB 5836 | reverse complement strand
CCTATCGTTTTAGCACTGTCGCCTCGCAAAGGCTGGGAAGTGCAGGCAATCAATGACAGAAAAGTCGACCCTGAATTTGACACGCCCTTTTTCCGTAAAAATCGACCTAAGCCCACGTATGATCGGGAACTGCATCTCCTTTATATGGACATGCTCGCAACGAGTGCGATCTATACCAATGACGTGTTCGGCCTGATAGCCGCTGAGCTGAATGGCGTGACGCTCAATGATCCCGATGCAGCAAAAAAACGGATCATTGAAATCTACAACAAAATCCCAGCAGAGCAACTGAAAGCCCTACTCGCTGCGGCGAATGAGCGTGTCATAAAGGGCAAATACACGACCGACCTTGCAGGGTCAGGTAATATTCACTTCACCAACTCGCTGGGTGGCGATTTTGTAGCCGACGCAAGGGGCGTTACATGGACAAAATCCGGTGGTCTCTGGTTTGGCGATGGCAGGATCAACGGCAAGCAAGTGAGTTTCAAATTGACCTCAGCTGCGTCCCTCAATCAAAAGCAAAGCGAAACAGGAACAACCGGAACTGATGCCAAAGCTAAGGTTGATGGTTCCGGCAATGTCGGGCCAGGACGCTGACATTGGAGATTAAGCGGGGGAGAATTGAAGCTGGGCTACAAACGACGCATGTTAGCTCAGACGGCTCACACGTAGCCATCAGTTCGTCCACTAATTTTCGCATAGGCTCGGCGATGTACAGTTTTAGAGGCCCGCGCCTGCCACTGGTAGGTGGCGAAAATATTGTTGCCGTAGCGGAGCGCCGCGACGATGGCATTTTTGAAGTTCTGGCGCTTTATGTGCCTGCTACAGACGTGTTGATCGATCATGCAGGTAGTGCCGGATATATCATCCAAGCAGCGTTGGGCGCTGCCTTCGTTGTTTTCGGACTCTGCTTTGCATTGGTCGGAATCTATGAAAACGGAGCTTTTGATCCGTTCGTTCTTTTTGGGGGATTTTTCGCCTTAGTAGGTTTGGGCATCATCGCCATGTGCGTGAAGTCCCGTTCGCGGGCAAGCAAAGCCCGCCGGATGCTGTTGGCCGCCATTGGCAGAAGCCAGCGCTAGAATTCGTTCGTCCGCCCTGTGCGCGGCAACCCCAATTGCGAGCGATTATTCATAATTCACAACTTTTGCATAGCCTCAAACCCCATGCAAATCCGCCGCCCTATTTATGCAAAAGATATTTGCATAAATAGGGCGTTTCCAGTATGGTTTCGGCATGACCACTTACGGCTATGCTCGCGTCTCGACTGATGGCCAGACGCTCGATGCTCAGCGCGCAGCTCTTGTCGCCGCTGGGGCTGCGAAAGTGTTTCAGGAAACCGCTAGCGGCGCAAAAAGCGACCGCAAGGAATTGGCAAAGGCGCTTAAAGCACTTCGGCCAGGTGATATCTTCATCGTTACTCGTCTCGACCGACTGGCCCGCTCTACCCGCGACCTCCTCAACACTCTCGATACGGTGGCAAGGTCCGGGGCGTTGTTTCGCTCTCTGGGCGATCCTTGGGCCGATACCACAACGGCGCATGGCCGGTTAATGCTGACGGTGCTGGGTGGTCTGGCCGAATTCGAGCGCGAACTGATCGTTGCCCGAACAGGCGAAGGGCGCGCGCGCGCTGTAGCGCGCGGACAGCATATGGGGCGACCCCCAAAGCTGACCCCCCATCAACGCGCCGAAGTGCTGCATTCGCTGGCAAATAGCACTGCATCGCAATCAGATCTCGCGCGCCTGTTCAACGTAAGCCAAAGCACCATCTCCCGACTAGGGGACAAGCTTATACCCATAAAGGGACAACCGCCGCTGGACGCCGACACCGAACGCGCGACGCGCGTGTTTTTGAGCCGCATATCGGGACTTTACCCCGTTGATCGCGCCATCCTTTTCGGAAGCCGCGCTCGCCGCACACACAGCCCCGACAGCGACGCTGATGTTGCTGTCGTTTTGAAGGGCGACTGTGGTAAACGCTCAACGACCGCAATTGACATGGCAGGCATTGCGTTTGACGTGATGTTGGAAACCGGAGTCCTCGTCGAAGCTCTGCCCCTTTGGGACGGTGAAATGGAACACCCCGAACAATTCAGCAATCCGGCATTGATCCGCACCATTCACCGTGAAGGCGTCCCGCTGTGAGCAAAACCGCGACGCCTGCTGCCTACATACGCAAAGCAGACCAAGCGCTATCGAGCGCGCGGCAACTGCTCGATTCAGGCGATGCCGACGGTGCCTGCAACCGGGCCTATTACGCGATGTTTGACGCTGCACAGGCCGCCTTGTTGGCCGCAAATGTCGGTTTGACCGACAATGTCACTAAAACCCATCGGGGCTTGATCTCAGCCTTTGGTCAACACCTCGTGTTGGGTGGACACGTGCCTGCCGAACTTGGAAGTTCGCTCAACAAGGTGGAGCGTCTTCGTCTGCTTGCTGATTACACTGGTGATCCGGTCAGCACAGAGGATTGCGAATGGGCAGTAAGCCAAGCCGAGATTTTTGTTGGCGCACTTCATGCAGCGTTTCCGACCTGACCGCGCGATCAAATAATGAAGCTCGTTGCCATCGTTTTAAGTCTCTTCGCAGCCTCCAGCTCGCCCTATGTTATCGACGGTGATACGCTGGTTTTTGGGGGTGAGCATGTCAGAATTTCAAATCTGGATGCTCCCGACATAGGCAATCACGCACGCTGCGCACTCGAACGGCAAAGGGGGAAAGCGTCGCGCAGTTTTGCCTTGGCGCTGGTTCGCAAAGCTGAAAATGTCGAGGTCATTGGGCGGTCAGGACAGGATCGCTATGGGAGAACCCTTGCTCGCGTCCAGATTGATGGCAAGGATTTTGGTAATCTGATGATCAATGCCGGTCATGGTCGGCCTTGGCGTGGCCGCTCATCCGACTGGTGCAGCTGAATAATAGCAAGCCGCGCTTTGCTTATATTAAAACCTTGATCGTGATTCTGTGCACTGTAGGTTTGATCGGCGCGATGCGAAAAACAGGAGGATTACGTGGCCGACAACAATGACGAGCAAGCGATGCTTGTTACTCTGACGGCCGATATTGCATCGGCCCATGTCAGCAACAATGTCGTCGCAGTGTCTGATATGCCTTTGCTCATTGGCAGCATACACAAGGCTCTGAGCGGTCTGAATGGTGGTTCCGCCCTTAAGGAGGAGATTCCAATGCCCTTCGTTGCGATCCGCAACTCGGTGAAGCCAGCGCACATTGTCTGCCTCGACTGCGGTGAAAAGCTCAAAATGCTCAAACGACATCTAAACAC
>NZ_JAIVFV010000335.1 GCF_020829445.1 Nostoc sp. CHAB 5836 | reverse complement strand
CTGATTTTAGGGCAAGCGATCGGACGTTGGGGCAATTTCTTTAATTCTGAAGCTTTTGGTGATCCTACCGATTTACCCTGGAAGCTGTATATTCCACTAGAGCATCGTCCTCTAGAGTATGTTAGTTTCGATTACTTTCATCCCACCTTCCTCTATGAATCTCTGTGGAATTTAATGGTGTTTACGCTACTAATAACGTTGTTTTTCCGGTCTTTATCCGGTAAGCCACGCCTGAAGGTAGGCACACTGTTTCTAGTTTACTGGCCAGCCTACAGCTTAGGACGCTTGTGGATTGAAGGCTTTCGCACTGATAGTTTGATGCTAGGGCCATTACGGATGGCACAAGTAGTCAGTAGTCTAGGAATTTTATTGGGATTAGTTGGATTAGCTTGGCTTTACTTACTCAAACGCCCTTTGCCCGATGTAGTTCCTACTCCTAAAGGGAGTGGGGAGTAGCGGGGGATGAGGGGGATGAGGGGGATGAGGGAGCAGATAAAAAATGCCCCAGAATATTCTCTAGGGCTTAACCAGGGTGCATCTACCATTACTATCTACTAGGGAAAGAGGGTGAATCCGGAAAGATACTGAAGAAATTGCCAAAAAATTTTTTGAGGGATTGCCGTGTGTTCTTTTAAACGTGAATATACAGAAAATTGGAGTGATAAAAAAACATTATATGCTATGGAACCATCTGTGTATATTGTCGGAGCAGGGCCTGGAGATCCTGATTTATTAACGCTGAAGGCGCAGAAACTACTGGCTGTGGCTGATGTGATTTTATTTGCTGATTCTTTAATACCCGAACAAATTTTAGAACTTTGCCGAAAAGATGCCGAGATCATTAGAACTGCGAATCAGACTTTAGAAGAGATTTTGGCGATTATGATCGATAGGGTGCGATCGCAGCACAAGTCTCTAGTCCGTCTTCATTCTGGCGATCCTAGTCTCTACAGCGCCATCCACGAGCAAATGCACCTCCTAAGAGAGGCAAATATTCCTTTTGAAGTCATACCTGGTATCAGCGCCTTTCAAGCTGCTGCTGCCAAACTCAAAGTAGAACTGACTGTCCCCGGTTTAGTGCAAACCATAATTTTGACACGCATCAGCGGACGTACAGAAGTCCCTGCTACTGAAGAATTGGCGACTCTTGCAGCACATCAGGCTAGCCTCTGCCTGTATTTAAGTGCGCGTCACGTCGAAAATGCCCAAGGGAAACTACTTGAACATTATCCAGCCGAAACCCCCATTGCGATTTGCTTTCGTATCGGATGGCCTGATGAAAAAATCAGGGTTGTCCCCCTGAATCAAATGGCAGACTCCACTCATCAAGAAAAGCTAATTCGTACTACACTTTATATCATTAGTCCAGCACTCTCGACAGCAACAGGGCGATCGCGTTTATATCATCCGGAACATAGTCATCTATTTCGCTCATCTGATGACTAAAGTCTGTGGTCAAGACTAAGTTAATCTGGCAGGTGTAGGATAGAGATCTTACATCAACTCGTGATTTTTTATGTCTGCTACGCCTCTTGTATCTCAGGTTGACTTACACAACCCAGAAAAATCAGAATTAATCCCTCCCCTACTAGGTTGTACTGTTGCCGAGTTAACTACTTGGGTGCAGCAGCACGGACAACCTGCTTACAGAGGAAAGCAGCTCCATGAATGGATCTATGACAAGGGAGTGCGATCGCTATCTGATATTTCTGTATTCTCTAAGCAATGGCGCAAAGAAGTAGCAGAAATCCCCATTGGGCGCTCCATTTTACACTATCGCTCTGTAGCCCCCGATGGCACGGTGAAATATCTTTTACTATTAACAGACGGACAAATTATTGAAACTGTCGGCATCCCCACCTTCGCAGAAGGGGGAGAAGGGCCAAAAGCTCGTCTGACAGTTTGCGTCTCTACTCAGGTGGGTTGCCCAATGGCGTGTGATTTCTGCGCTACTGGTAAAGGAGGCTACAAGCGTAACCTAGCACGGCACGAAATTATCGATCAGGTGTTAACTGTGCAAGAAGATTTTCAGCAACGGGTGACCAATGTGGTGTTTATGGGATTGGGTGAACCGTTGTTGAATACTGAGAATGTCTTAGCAGCGCTGAAATCTCTAAATCAAGATGTCGGTATAGGAGCGCGATCGCTTACAGTTTCTACAGTTGGTATTCGCGATCGCATTCGTCAGTTCGCGCAAAACCATTTGCAAATCACTCTCGCTGTCAGTCTCCATGCACCCAATCAAGCACTGCGAGCAAAACTCATCCCCAGCGCCCGCACCTATCCTCTAGAAGATTTACTGGCCGAATGTCGAGAATATGTGGAAATCACTGGCCGCCGCGTTACCTTTGAATATGTCCTCCTCGCTGGTGTTAACGATTTACCAGAACACGCATTAGAACTTTCAAAATGCTTGCGAGGATTCCAAAGTCATGTGAATTTGATTCCCTACAATCCCATTCAAGAAGTAGACTACAAACGCCCCAACCGCGATCGCATTCAAGCCTTTGTTAACGTCCTCAAGCAGCAAAATATTGCTGTTACTGTCCGCTATTCCCGTGGTTTAGAAGCGGATGCTGCTTGCGGGCAATTGAGAGCAAGTAAGAATTAATTCCTAATGACGCTCTCTACGAGACGCTTTAGAAGTGAGAAGCAAGCTACGTCAATTTTGTTTTGCATCTCAGAAGGCTTCGTGCTGACTACAAACCCTCAAAACTAGCGCCTCACTTGTAGATAGCAGTTATCCTGTTTGGAGAGTGACGCAATCACTCTGTATTACTGTCAGTGTCCTCAAGCTGAGAACCTTAGCAATTGCTGCAACAAGGCATCGGGAGAAATTGTTATCTTAAAGTTAAGCGATCGCTCAACCCAACCTATAACAATTGACAAAATAACCCTATGTTCAATCGCTCATTGATGCTTAAATTATCGTTACTGGTAATTGTTCTTGCAGAAGCTTTACCGATAAATTCTCCTGCCTATGGACAAATAATTCCGACAAATCCTCAGCAACGCGAGTCCTTTCAAGAAAGAATGAGTCAACAACAGCTCGAGCAAACTCAGCAAATGCAACAGAAACTTCAGGAAATACGCCTACGGCTAAACCTTCAACAACCACAACTACAACAACAGAGAGGACAACACCAAGAATTTACACAACAACGCCAAGAACTCAGACGCCTACAACAACTGAGACTACAACACCAACCTGCTACCGTGAGGCGAGGTAAACCAGGTACACCTGTCCATAGCAGTGTCCCAATGAAACTCAGAATAAATCCTTCTGTAATTACCGCAGATATTTGGTTTCGCAAATAGTGCGTATTTGC
>NZ_JAIVFV010000334.1 GCF_020829445.1 Nostoc sp. CHAB 5836 | reverse complement strand
GCCTTCTCCGTCCCTCTGCACAACCTACAATCAGTACGGGAATTTTAACCCGTTGTCCATCGACTACGCACTTCTGCCTCGCCTTAGGTCCTGACTAACCCTCCGGGGACGAACCTGGCGGAGGAAACCTTAGGGTTTCGGGGTATTGGATTCTCACCAATATTTGCGCTACTCAAGCCGACATTCTCACTTCCGTTTCGTCCACAGCTGCTTGCCGCTACTGCTTCAATCTACGACGGAACGCTCCCCTACCGATTAACCTAAATTAATCCCACAGCTTCGGTACATCGCTTAGCCCCGTTCATTTTCGGCGCGAGAGCGCTTGACTAGTGAGCTATTACGCACTCTTTCAAGGGTGGCTGCTTCTAGGCAAACCTCCTAGTTGTCTGTGCACTCTCACCTCCTTTATCACTTAGCGATGATTTCGGGACCTTAGCTGGTGGTCTGGGCTGTTTCCCTCTTGACAATGAAGCTTATCCCCCACTGTCTCACTGGCAATGTGTCCTCTGGGTATTCAGAGTTTGTCTCGATTTGGTACCGGTCTCCCAGCCCGCACCGAAACAGTGCTTTACCCCCCAGATATAATCATTACCGCTGCGCCTAAACACATTTCGGGGAGAACCAGCTAGCTCCTGGTTCGATTGGCATTTCACCCCTAACCACAACTCATCCGCTGATTTTTCAACATCAGTCGGTGCGGACCTCCACTTGGTGTTACCCAAGCTTCATCCTGGCCATGGTTAGATCACCAGGGTTCGGGTCTATAAACACTGATTATCGCCCTTTTCAGACTCGGTTTCCCTTTGGCTCCAGCATTGTCGCTTTAACCTACCAGTGCCTATAAGTCGCCGGCTCATTCTTCAACAGGCACGCGGTCAGACGTTGAATCGTCCTCCCACTGCTTGTAAGCTAACGGTTTCATGTTCTATTTCACTCCCCTTCCGGGGTTCTTTTCACCTTTCCCTCGCGGTACTGGTTCACTATCGGTCACACAGTAGTATTTAGCCTTACGAGGTGGTCCTCGCTGATTCACATGGGATTCCTCGTGCCCCATGCTACTCGGGATTCAGCTACTATCTAGTAAGTTTTCAACTACAGGACTTTCACCTTCTTTGGTGCAGTATTTAGCTGCTTCGTTTAACCGCTAGATTCGATGTCGCTGTCCCACTACCCCAAAAGGTAAACCCTTTGGTTTAGGCTTTTCCCCTTTCGCTCACCACTACTGAGGGAATCTCTCAATTGATTTCTCTTCCTCCAGCTACTAAGATGTTTCAATTCGCTGGGTTGGCTCTCTCCTGCCTATATATTCAGCAGGTAGTATATAGGGTTGCCCCATTCGGAAATCTCCGGCTCTATGTTTGCTTCCAACTCCCCGGAGCATATCGTCGGTAACCACGTCCTTCGTCGCCTCTGTGTGCCTAGGTATCCACCGTTAGCCCTTATTCCCTTGACCACTCAATTATTTGGCCTTTCACAAATGCATTCACAAATCAATCATCACGAATGTCTGTGTCTGCCTGCTATTTTCGCGTTTCTATGCAGTTTTCAAGGTTCTGGCTGAGATGATTCTCAGCAGTCTGACACAAGTGTCATGTCATGTTGCTGATTTCTCACAATCAAAGGGAATTTTGGCTCTTCCCCTTCACCATCAGGTGGAGGTTAGCGGACTCGAACCGCTGACATCCTGCTTGCAAAGCAGGCGCTCTACCAACTGAGCTAAACCCCCAGACGAAAAGTGATGATTTAGGAGTTAATAGTTATGAGTTTTTTATTCCTCACTTTTCACTTCTGACTCAAAACTATTCTTCAGGTGGGCCATCCTGGACTCGAACCAGGGACCTCACCCTTATCAGGGGTGCGCTCTAACCACCTGAGCTAATAGCCCAAAAACGAACCTTCATCATAGTTTGAAAGCTTTCTACTCATGAGCAAATCTTTGCGACCGACCTCGGTTCGACCAACTTACTATCTATATAGCTGTTTGCTTTTCAATTTGTAAGGGGTGTAGGTCTCCCTCAAAAGGAGGTGATCCAGCCACACCTTCCGGTACGGCTACCTTGTTACGACTTCACCCCAGTCACCAGTCCTGCCTTCGGCATCCTCCTCCCCGAAAGGTTGGAGTAATGACTTCGGGCACTACCAGCTTCCATGGTGTGACGGGCGGTGTGTACAAGGCCCGGGAACGAATTCACTGCAGTATGCTGACCTGCAATTACTAGCGATTCCTCCTTCACGCAGGCGAGTTGCAGCCTGCGATCTGAACTGAGCTCCGGTTTCTGGGATTTGCTTGACATCGCTATCTTGCTGCCCTCTGTCCGGAGCATTGTAGTACGTGTGTAGCCCAAGGCGTAAGGGGCATGCTGACTTGACGTCATCCCCACCTTCCTCCGGTTTGTCACCGGCAGTCTCTCTAGAGTGCCCAACTTAATGCTGGCAACTAAAAACGAGGGTTGCGCTCGTTGCGGGACTTAACCCAACATCTCACGACACGAGCTGACGACAGCCATGCACCACCTGTGTTCGCGCTCCCGAAGGCACTCTCAACTTTCATCAAGATTCGCGACATGTCAAGCCTTGGTAAGGTTCTTCGCGTTGCATCGAATTAAACCACATACTCCACCGCTTGTGCGGGCCCCCGTCAATTCCTTTGAGTTTCACCGTTGCCGGCGTACTCCCCAGGCGGGATACTTAACGCGTTAGCTACGGCACGGCTCGGGTCGATACAAGCCACGCCTAGTATCCATCGTTTACGGCTAGGACTACTGGGGTATCTAATCCCATTCGCTCCCCTAGCTTTCGTCCCTCAGTGTCAGTTACGGCCTAGCAGAGCGCCTTCGCCACTGGTGTTCTTCCTGATCTCTACGCATTTCACCGCTACACCAGGAATTCCCTCTGCCCCGAACGTACTCTAGCTATGTAGTTTCCACTGCTTTTATCTAGTTGAGCTAGACTCTTTAACAGCAGACTTACATTGCCACCTGCGGACCCTTTACGCCCAATCATTCCGGATAACGCTTGCATCCTCCGTATTACCGCGGCTGCTGGCACGGAGTTAGCCGATGCTTATTCCTCAGGTACCGTCATTGTTTTCTTCCCTGAGAAAAGAGGTTTACGACCCAAGAGCCTTCCTCCCTCACGCGGTATTGCTCCGTCAGGCTTTCGCCCATTGCGGAAAATTCCCCACTGCTGCCTCCCGTAGGAGTCTGGGCCGTGTCTCAGTCCCAGTGTGGCTGATCGTCCTCTCAGACCAGCTACTGATCGTCGCCTTGGGAGTCTCTTACACTTCCAACTAGCTAATCAGACGCGAGCTCATCTTCAGGCAGCAAGCCTTTCACCT
>NZ_JAIVFV010000333.1 GCF_020829445.1 Nostoc sp. CHAB 5836 | reverse complement strand
AGATAATCTTGATGCTGCCTAGCGTTATATGTCCTCCGGTCAATATCTTTAGCATTCGCCACCTTGCAAAAATGTTCCTCATCGATGGCGATACCTGCCGCCTTCATCCACCGCGAGGCTCCCTCATCACCACCATCTCCGGCAGAAACAATCTTATTGCCCATTTCTTCCAACAGCGATCGCAAGTCAGCGCGTAAATTATTGATAGACCAGTTGCGCTGCGCCTCAATCTGACAACTCGCATCTAATGCCCAGTCTTTCTCAGCCCCCCGCTTCCCAGTTTCCCGGTCAATGCGGATGAGAAAGGCGGTCATTTCATTCTTCTGAAGAATCCTTTCCTTGATGCGACGGGCATTAGTTTCGGCATAACCAAATGGAGGGCGTGGAGCCACCCAAACGTGCATGGGGACATTGGGACGATACCGCCATAATTGTTGAGCGCATTCTGTAGCTGATTGGCTTACAGCGTGAAACACACCAAACACGGCATCAAAATGATAGCTGGAAATGTCAACCCCTGTACTGAGACTGGGAGTAATTAAAAAAGCATCGATATCAAGAATAGCAATGTTAATCTCCCTGATAAAGATGATATTCTCCTCACTGCCACTGTTCTCGGAGTGAATAGCCCATACCCGTAACTTGCGGTCTGAGGCTGATTCTGGTGTTTCATCAGCGTTATCTATTGGTGTCCCACCATTCAAAGCGCGTTCCAATTTCTTAATGAACCGCTTGCTATCGCTGACCATCATCAACTTTTTACCCAACATGAGTTGAGCGTGAAACTCGGCTACCAACGCGCTGCTGTTTCGACCCTCGTACCAATAAACTTGACGACCACCTGAGCGATACTGATTTTTGATGATGAAAGGTTTTTCACCAACAGGACGCATTGAGGTGAAAAATTCAATTGTCAAATCATCCAAGTGGGCATCTGCCAAAACAACCAGCTTGGCGTTGTAAACCAGATACTCCAACACCTCCAGAATCGCTCCCCGATGTTCTTTGCAAGTTTTGGACTTGAGCAGGTGGGCGAGATACTGGCAAGCTTCATCAATAAATAAGATGTCGTAAGCCTGTAAATCGTTCGCCATCTTATACAATGAGTCTACCGTGATGCTGAGAGCTTTTGCTCTAGCCCAGTCCCCGCAAGAGATGGCGGAGTACATGGCAGTTTGTAGGCGATCGCTCAAATTCTTCAGCAGGGTAACGCGATGCCCGTTATTCAAAAAGCTCAATTGGGGGTTATCTCTTCTAATCATCGCCAAGATTTCAGTCTTGCCAGTACCCATGTCGGAAGCCAAACCGACTAACCCAGATTGAGGTAGGGAACGGATGACTGTGGAGAGATAGCGGGTATTGACTATGACATTGGGTTTGTATTTACGTAGTCCCCTGGCGCGATTGACAAAGAATCTTTGCTGGTACTCGTTTATGGTTAGAGCATCAGCAATCATTGTGGACACCGCTTTCGAGGCTTTTTTCCCCAAAGCTACAACCCAATCGTCAATTCCTTTTTCTGGCCCTGGTAGTAGTGCAACTTCACACTCTCCACCAAGTTGTACAATTACGGAAGCTGTACGGCGTGTGGCTTGAAAAATCTGCTGTTTGGTTTTGGGTTTGGTTTCGTAGTCGAAGAGAATGATAAACTTACGCTTGTGTTGCGCCATTGGGATTAAATCGGGGTGGAGGCGTTCTAAATTTTCGTTGCCGACTCGACCGTTCCAAATTCCGGGGAGGGCGATCGCTACATACCCTAAAGTCAGCAAGCAACCTCCCTTCTTCTCGCCCTCTGTAAGGATTACAGGGATTTCTGGATGTGCCATGACCCAAGCCCAAAATCCTAACGCTTCTCCTTCTGGGGTAACAACTATATTTTCTGGCATCGGCACGTCGTAGCGAAGTGATACCAACTTCCAGATATGGAGGGGGACTCTCAGGTAGGTAACGCGGTTGGGGGTTTTTGGGGGTGACTCGTATTTGACAGGCTTTTGGGTTTGCTCGTTGGTGTCCTTGTCCCATTCGAGTCGGGGATTGTCGGGCTTCATGCGTCCCCAATCCATTGGCAGCCAGTTGTTATGAGGGTCGAGTCCACTTGCCCACCATGCACTATTAATGTGAACGTATCTTTTCAAGTACCCGTCACGCAGTCGCCCATCGTTACGTCGTGCAGTGTGGGGGAGAGCGTATAAAAGGTACTCGTAGATTTCATCCCCACTTAGAGAACGGACATTTAGCTCGGTAATTATGGGGTCAACGCCAGAATTGATAACCCATTCATGCCAGTGATTAGGAGCTAATTGACTATTCGGATTTTGATGTGCATCAACGCGTAGGTTCTTGGTAGGAGGCACAACGTTGGGGGAAATAAAAGGAATTGGGGTCAAAAGAGGCTCTTGTGCAGGGGGCAGGGGGAAGGGTTTGCTCCCCCCGCTCCCTGCTCCCTTCCCCTCTGCCTCTTCGGTAAGGGGTAGAGAGTTTTTGGGAAGAACTCCCTCAATTATGTTGACCACATCAGCTGCATCACTTTGGTCTGATGGCGGAGGCGAAATTAGATGATGTTTTGTCAATTCGTGATCTCTTGTGATCAAATCATAAACAGATGCAACAGTTTGTTTGTTGAGAATTTCACAAGTAAATTTTTGATGACTATAGGGTTGTCTAGATTTGCCGTAGTTGGCATCTAGTAAGCGCCGACGTTTTGCTTCTCCCATGATTTAACTCCGATTAGTGACTGAATTTGAATCGAATTGGTCTGAAACGACAAGATAAAAAGTTTGCTCACCGAAGTATGGAATCGGGAATGGGGAAAGCTTTTAAATCAGTGAACAGTCAACAGTTATCAGTTATCGAGGTTAAATCCCCGACCGAAACACACCACTTGCTTAGTTGTGGGGGACTCTGACTCCCAAT
Organism: Nostoc sp. CHAB 5836; assembly: GCF_020829445.1. Lineage (GTDB taxonomy): Bacteria > Cyanobacteriota > Cyanobacteriia > Cyanobacteriales > Nostocaceae > Nostoc. The sequence continues at coordinate 431 of NZ_JAIVFV010000333.1, read as the reverse complement.
TTATTAACTGATAACTGATAACTGATAACTGTTGAATACATCCTTTCCCCTTGTAAGAACAGCCCCCTACCAAGAGCCTCTTCTCTGACCTAGCAGTACATATGAACTAAAGCAGGGAATTATACATGATGAAAGAGAATCACAATTATTTATTTCCCCCCGGTGTGCGGTCGAAACGTGAGATTAATACGTGTGCTAACCACTTTATTGGTCTTGGGAAGCTGGTGTAGATGTGTGGACTGGCAGCCGGGGTGCATAATCAACAAACTCCCATGTTCCAGCCAGAAATCAGTAGGTCTGCCATTTCTCGGTTTAATTTGAAACTTGCGAACACTACCGAGACTGATTGAAGCAATCGCTGGGGATATTCCCATTGAAGAATCAGTGTCAGCGTGCCAGCCGATAGAATCCATACCTGTGCGATACTGATT
>NZ_JAIVFV010000332.1 GCF_020829445.1 Nostoc sp. CHAB 5836 | reverse complement strand
CGATGTGGATTCTCGGTCAGTATCTGGAGCAACTGGGTTTATCTACTGTGTCTCGCCGACCACTCGAATCCGGTCAACGGGTTCGGTATTATCGGCTCAATACGGAGGATGTCGAGTTTGCTCAGAAAGTGCTGGATTATCGCCTTCGTCACAGGGAAGAAAGGGAAAGGAAACGCCAGCAGGAACAAGAACTCCAGGCGGCTCATGCAGCTAGAATGCAGATGCAGTATGGGATTAACCCGCCGTCCACACCCCCCCTTAATGAAAGTGGAGATAATAATCGGGGGGGTGTGGACACAGAGGTATCACTCAGTGATTCTTGGTGGGAGCGGGTTAAATATTATGCTCGGCTGGCAATTGAGCGGGTGGAGTTAGGAGTTGACAAGGTTAAAGAATTACTCAGTACACTAACGATTGATGAGCGTTGTGGGGTGATGCTGGAGTTTGAAGACGCAAGCCCTGATAAATTTGCTCAACTGGTGGCAGATGCGCCCGATTGGGTCGAATGGATGGGGTGAGAAAGTCGGGCTTAGTATTAACCACTTGACTTTTTCGGTTAAAAATACTACTTGCTTTCACGTCAGATTGCCCCGTACTGGTTGGCGAGACAATTGGTGTTGCCTCATAGGTGAGGCGTTTTGTCCCAGGTATCCGGGACAGTGGCTTTTCGGGGAACGCGAGTGCCTTATTGGTGTACGTCTGTGGTGTGTGTAGCTCCCGGTGTCGGTTACAGTAGTTCACTGTTCCATCAAAACCGTTACTTTTCGTCGTTTAACCAAGCTTCCAAATCCGCCACAACAGAAAAATCTAACAACGTCTCTCCTAGAATAGACAATTGCTCAATAGATAATCCTCGAATTCGTTCAATCAAAGATGCATCAATTTCACCAAAGCGACGATTTAGTTGACGTATAATTAAATCCTGTTGTCCTTCAAGTTTTGCTTTTTCACGGTCTTGCTGATAAAGTGGTTCTAATCGCATGATTAACTCCCGATCATCTGATTCTAAATTTTGATTGATTCTCAAATTCTGGCGCAGGTTGTAAACTAATTCTAGCGTTGCTTGCTTGTATGGATGAAGAGATGGTAACGCCGATAATTCCATAATTGCCTGTGACTGCACACTTCCCCTGCCAAGAATTCTCAACCACAACGTTTCTGGTATTTGCGGTAGTTGGTGAATAGCAACAATTGCAGTCCGTAGAGCATCGCCTAAAAAGTATACTCCTGGCAACCACCCAGATTTTTGATTAACATTAAAGCTCGACAGTAGTGCTGGGGATGCAGTTGGACTAAGAACCCATAGTTTCGGAATATCTGAATCTTGGAGTCTGGTTTTATTCGCTTTCGCATCTCGCCGCAAAAGAGCTTTTACTTCTAATAATTTTTGAATACAATCACAAATTTCATCAGCAGAGGCTGCGTTCCGAAAGGGTTCTAATATTGCCGGAAATTCGGCAAATCTTCCCAGTAGCCCTAGCACTTCTAAATTAGAGCTTTGCTGTGCTGATGGAGTAAATAACACATCAATTTCCTTGATTTCTCCTGATATTTTTGATGATGATTTTACTTCCCCGTAAGGTTTTAACAGTTCTTCTAGATAATCTTTGGCGAATTCGTCATGTACAAATCGAGTCATTCAATTTGGTTTATTTGAAATTGCTTTGAAGTTATTAATAATATTTTATCTGTATTTACAACCCATTTTAATCACACCTCAAATTTAAGCCGTGAACGGTTACGTGTTTCACGCTGTTTCGCAGTCGGCCGACAGTTTGCGCCCAGCAATTATGGCGGTATCGTCCCAATGTCCCCATGCACGGAAGGGGTTGCACCACGCCCTCCCTTTGGTTACGCCGAAACTAATGCTCGTCGCATCAAGGAAAGGATTCTTCAGAAGAATGAGATGACTGCGTTTTTGATTCGCATTGACCGCGAGACAGGCAGACGTGGAGCAGAGAAGGACTGGGCGTTGGATGCAAGTTGTCAGATTGAAGCTCAAAGGAATTGGTCTATCAATAATTTACGGGCTGATTTGCTTAAGCTGTTGGAGGAGATGGGCAATAGGATTGTTTCTGCCGGAGATGGTGCTGATGAGGGGGCTTCTCGGTGGATGAAGGCGGCTGGTATCGCCATCGATTCGGAACATTATCGCAAGGTGGCTAATGCTAAAGATATTGACAGAAGGACTTACAACAGTAGGCAGCATCAAGATTATCTCAAACCAGAAGAAGTGCTGGAGTGCGAGAAGTTTCGCATTCTGGATACCTATGGGATGCCAGTTACCCCAGAATTGGTGGAGAAAGATGACGGGGGTAAGTTGATACGCAAGATTGTTGCACTCGAAGCGATATTGGCAACGCCTGGGGATATGATTACTGATGACCTTATTGCACCGCCGCCTGTTGTAGCGGAGCGGGATAAGTCGGAACGCTCGCGCTTGAGCATCTGCACTGACTGGAGTAATCATTCCACGTCTTGGCTGATGCGTCATCGCCTGGGACTCAGAGCTGGCAATTGAGCGGGTGGAATACGGGATTGATGCAGTGAAAGAATTACTCAGTACACTAACGATTGATGAGCGGTTGGGCGTGATGCTGGAGTTTGAAGACGCAAGCCCTGACAAATTTGCTCAACTGGTGGCAGATGCCCCACAGTGGACTGAATGGATGGCATGAGAAAGTTGGGTTTGTTTCACATATGCTTTGCTTCCGTCATACACTGGCAACTAGTAATACAATCAGTGTTAGTCAACAATTAGGGGTGTAAGGGTGTAAGGGTGTAAGGGTGTAGGGTACTCCATCAATGAATTGAGGGGCTTGATATAAGGACACCCTATTTCACAGCACGTCGTGCCTCGAAATATATCTTTTTTGTTTTTCCATTTTTCGCCCATTCGCAATTAAACCAAGCCAGACACAACGGCAGAGGGTTTTTACCTGCCTTGCTCCCGATGCGGATTATTTCTCTACGAGACGCTACCGCGAACGCGCCACAAGAGGCGAGGTTTTTACCTTTTCCCTTTTTGATAAAAGTTTTGTGGTAGATTAAACCAATTCGCTTTTTCGCCCATTCGCCCATTCGCTTTTTCCGTGAAAGTGACTCTTATTTAGACCCCGACACTTTCACGTGCTGCCGTCATTAGGCTCTTGACTTAAACCCCCAAAGTTCGTTAAAGAGTTAAACAAATTGGCAAAAAGTTAACTAGCATTTTGAATGATGGATTTTGAAGCTTGGGATCGGTTATTGCGTCAGTATGTTGATCAGCACGGTCGTGTAGACTATATTGCTTGGAAAACAGAGCAACCATCTGCGATCGCAGATTGGTTGTCAAGTCGAAAAAATCTGG
>NZ_JAIVFV010000331.1 GCF_020829445.1 Nostoc sp. CHAB 5836 | reverse complement strand
ATGAGAGTGGGGAAACAGGGTAGAATTTTCCCCCTCATCTTTGACTCTGGTGGGAGCATCCCAAATGTGCAAAAACCTTGATAGCCCTCCTGACAATTTAGGTCATCTGGAAAACCTCACTTCTATTCCCCTCTCCGAAGCAAAGCTACGGTGTATACACAAGTGACTTATTTTGCTGAAAGCGCTCTCAGACCTAACAAGAACAGCCCCAACCCTACTAGCGTTGGGGAGCCAATCTTCAAAGCCCCTCTCCGCTTCGGAGAGGGGTTTGGGGAGAGGTCTACCGACTTGTGTATACACGTTAGCCGAAGCAAAGAGGGATTAGAGGAAAGGTTCTTCCAGGATTACTGTATTGGTGTTCTAGCCTTGCGAACGAACGCTACTTTTAATTAAACGGTGGAAAAGGCGGCAAGGCCACAAAAAAGCTCCACAGATACTTACTGAAGCGATGGCTACCACAACTCGCCAACTCGAACTTGGCGGAGTTGCAGACTCTGAAGGATGAGCTTGTGTACTTTTAGCTAGTTCCGGCACTGAATGAGATAGCTGACTGGCTGTACTGACCCCTTCAATCGCTGCTCCAATTAGATAAGCTACCAGGGCAATTACTAGCCAGTGATTCATAATATTCCACTGTTTGAACTCTGAGCGTATGCTTGGCAATGAGCAATCATTTGATTTCTCGTGCTAATGATTGCTCATTGCCCTAAAGATAATCGGCCTTCAGCTGTATCACGAATTAGGGGCAGTTTAGATTTTATGTAAGTATTGAGGGTGCTATCTGCCTGGGCATCAAGCCCTTGCTTCGCTTTTAATTGCTGGAGGAGCAACTGTACTAAAGCAGCATCGTCAAACTGGAGCAGAGTGCTGACCTGGGTAGATTCGATTACAGCCCAGAGCTGTTGCATCATTTTGGCAGTGACCATGAGTCTGTAACCTCTTAAGCTTTTCTTTATATTTACACAGATTTGGAATTTGTGGTTAGTTTTTATCTGAAGATTTATAAAGATGTAGCCTGAGAAAGAGAATACGGATAATTTGTATTGACGCTGCGCACAGTCGCTAACACTGCACTGAAGTAATTAAGTTTTGTAACGAACATTTAGTCCCTGCCACAAAAGTTGTCGCTTGTTAGTGGGACTATGAGAGATTTTTGCCCCCCTTTTTTAAGGGGGGTTGGGGGGATCAAAAGCCTGTGAAGCAACTCTAGAAAACTTGTGTATACACCGTAGCCGAAAAAAGGGGGGGAACCGGAATCAAAGTCCCATTTTTTAACGGGAGTCACTGCTTTAACTGGCGGTTTTCTCCATGAGCAAGTGGCATGAATTTAGAGGGATTTAGAACTTTTGATAACCACAATACGACTTTTGAAACATCCTCTTAATTACGAACTTGTACTGAGCGTAGCCGAAGTATTACGAACTTGTACTGCCCTTCGACTACGCTCAGGAACCGCGTAGCCGAAGTATTACGAATTATTCGGTGATTGGGTACTTGTGCTAGAAGTTTATTGTGAAACTCTTGCGCAAGCTCCTTCCTGACCAGGAGGATCGGCAAAAATTGCTAAAGTGTGATATTCAGGATTATCTGTTCCATATATCACTCGAAAAGTATACAACTTGTTTTTACCTTGCGCTTCGGTAACAACTGTTAAAAGTGTATTGTTCGTGTTAGCAAGTCCAGGAATATTCAGTTTTTCAATTCGTCTTAGTTGAATTACATTTGCTCCTGAGTTTTTACAATCTCCTGCACTACTATTAGGTTCTTGGCCAAACTGCATACATACCGGGCCATCAAAATCTATAGTTACCTGTGATGGGTCATTTAACCAAACTTTTTTAATTACTTCTCCAGTGGGAATAAAGCTTAAGTTTGTTCCTTGTTGATACCAAACGTCGATCGTAGGTATTAGTCCCCCTAAACCCTGTGCTTGGCACGAAAATACGGAACGCAGAACGGCGTTATTAGCTACAGCGCGACCTACCAACAAGAACATAGCAACCGAGAAAATTAAGGAAGCTATAGGTAGGAAACAATAATTCTTTGGTGTATTTCCTGACAATTTAGTATTATTTTTCATGGTTGCAAATGGGAAGATTGGTAGATAGAACGGGAGAAGATGGGAAAGATGGAAATAAAACTAATTACCAATTACCATTACCCAATGTCAAATCTAAAATTGGTATAAATCCACCTCCTAAAACTAGATTGGTTGATTAACGTATATTTCAACAGTTGTGCCGGCTCGCATAAACCAAAGATTAGTTGGTTGTGACATTTGGGCGATCGCCTGTTGATTACGTTGGGCAATTTGGGGTACTACAGAGTTGAAACCACCTTCCACAATCCCGGCTGCAAGGTTGCGTCTGTTCTCAGTGACAGTAGCATAACCAGTAATGTAGCCGTTGTTGGGATTGGGGGGAGGGGTGTTTTCACCGCCGCCATCAGTATTGGCGATGTTAGTGCCGCCATATAAAGGCAGGAGTTTAGTATCAGGACGATTTATTAACTCTGCCGCTTTACCAAGACCTCCCAAAACGAATAGTCCTATATCCATTGATGCGATGGACGAACTTTGACCAGGAAATCTACTTGCCATTAAAGGTTTACCTTCGGTACCACGAATAGTAATTGCATTGTTGGGTAAACTTCGTTCTGTAACGTTGCCATCATTTTGCGAGATCAGTTTAACTACGTTCATCTGCAAAAAACCTTGTTCGGAAATGGAACGAATTTGAGCTAACAATTCGGTGTTTGCAGGTATAACGGGAGTACCATCCTTATCTTTTAAAGGGTCTTGCAATTTGATCACAAATACGGTTTTGTTTTCGTCTGCGTCATTACCACCGTTTGACCTAGTAGTTTCCCCGAATACGGCTGTCGCCAAAACAGCTCTTGCACTACTCCCGACTGCTAAGGATTTCAGTCTCGGATCTTGCGCTTGACTGACCGGAGTTTGATCAGGATTGGGGTTGGGTGTCTGTTCTGGCGGCGGATTGTTTGCAGGTTCAGAAGCAGATGCGATGTTATTAGGTTGATCTGTAGTATTTACTTGACCGTAGCTACCTAACTTTGCTAATCTTACCCACTCTTCAAATGGGCTTGGTGGAGTCGGTGGAGTTCTATCGACTACGGGTTGAGTGTTTGGCTTGACAGCTGGTACTTGGGGTGATGGCAAAGGTTGAGAAGCAGGTACTCTAACGATGCGCTCAACTATGACTCTCGGAGGTACATAAGGTGTTGGTGTTGGTATCACTTTTGGTGTATCTCTGGAAGAAACTGACGGTTTTTGTAAAGCTACTGTCGGCGTTGATTTGGCAATTCTGAGCTGTTGTTGGGCGGCTTTCACCATC
>NZ_JAIVFV010000330.1 GCF_020829445.1 Nostoc sp. CHAB 5836 | reverse complement strand
TGCTCTACCCCGCACGGTATTCACTCGAGGCGCTACCTAAATAGCTTTCGCGGAGAACCAGCTATTTCCGAGTTTGATTGGCCTTTCACCCCTAGCCACACGTCATCCAAGACCTTTTCAACGGGCACTGGTTCGGACCTCCAGTGGGTGTTACCCCACCTTCATCCTGCACATGGCTAGATCACTCGGTTTCGGGTCTAAAGCCACGAACTGAACGCCCTGTTCAGACTCGCTTTCGCTGCGCCTCCACCTATCGGCTTAAGCTTGCTCGTAACTTTAAGTCGCTGACCCATTATACAAAAGGTACGCAGTCACCCAGGACGAACCTTGGGCTCCTACTGTTTGTAAGCATCCGGTTTCAGGTGCTGTTTCACTCCCCTCGTCGGGGTGCTTTTCACCTTTCCCTCACGGTACTGGTTCACTATCGGTCGCTGAGGAGTACTTAGGCTTGGAGGGTGGTCCCCCCATGTTCAGACAGGATTTCACGTGTCCCGCCCTACTCGAGTCCTTGCAATCGACCGTCCCGTACGGGGCTGTCACCCATCCTGCCGGCCGTTCCAGGCCGTTCCGGTAATCTCATGCAAGGCACTGGCCTGATCCGCGTTCGCTCGCCACTACTGACGGAGTCTCGTTGATGTCCTTTCCTCCGGGTACTGAGATGTTTCAGTTCCCCGGGTTCGCTTCAAACCCCTATGAATTCAGGATTTGATACCTTCATCTGACCGACTGTCGTGTCGATGCAGGCTCGCGCCTGCACCCACACTACAGAAGGTCGAAGGTGGGTTTCCCCATTCGGAAATCCCTGGATCAAAGCTCGTTCGCAGCTCCCCAAGGCTTATCGCAGCGTACCACGTCCTTCATCGCCTCTCAGCGCCAAGGCATCCACCGAATGCTCTTAAGGCACTTGATCGCTCTCATGATCGATGTCCGGTGATGATCCGGCAGCCGCAGTAGCGGCAGCCGGGCATCCCAGCCACGGTCACGATAAAGACCAGTGACCGGACGGCTCTTCAGCCATCCAGTCACATGCTTGCCGAACATGACCTCCAACGGGCACCCCGCTTTCGCGGGACCCGCGGTCACATTCCCTCTTCACGATTGTTTTGAACGATGCCGTGCCAGGCGCGAAAGCGCGCGGGCAGGCAAACTCTTGCCTTCTCTTCCGGATCTTGGCCCAACACCGTCTCGGTGCGCCTGACGGCGGCTCACGAGACGTGGTGGAGACGGACGGGATCGAACCGACGACCTGATGCTTGCAAAGCAACTGCTCTCCCAGCTGAGCTACGTCCCCTGATCATGGTGGGCCTGGGACGACTCGAACGTCCGACCTCACCCTTATCAGGGGTGCGCTCTAACCACCTGAGCTACAGGCCCCAGCCGGTCGCCCGATCGCCAGCCGTTGCATTGCGCAACAGCCCGCTCGGCGAGCCCGCTTTATCCGGATGAGAAAGAGAAACGAGGACGGCTCCGCCTCAGCGTCCCGCCAATGAGACCCTGACTGGGTCTCTGATATCCAATGACGTTCCGAGAGGACGGTGACGAGCAGGCTCGACCCCAGGCCCTAAAAGAACATCCTTAGAAAGGAGGTGATCCAGCCGCAGGTTCCCCTACGGCTACCTTGTTACGACTTCACCCCAGTCGCTGACCCTACCGTGGTCGCCTGCCTCCTTGCGGTTGGCGCAGCGCCGTCGGGTAAGACCAACTCCCATGGTGTGACGGGCGGTGTGTACAAGGCCCGGGAACGTATTCACCGTGGCGTGCTGATCCACGATTACTAGCGATTCCGCCTTCATGCACCCGAGTTGCAGAGTGCAATCCGAACTGAGACGGTTTTTGGGGATTTGCTCGACCTCGCGGTTTCGCGTCCCACTGTCACCGCCATTGTAGCACGTGTGTAGCCCATCCCGTAAGGGCCATGAGGACTTGACGTCATCCACACCTTCCTCGCGGCTTATCACCGGCAGTCTCCCTAGAGTGCCCAACTGAATGATGGCAACTAAGGACGTGGGTTGCGCTCGTTGCGGGACTTAACCCAACATCTCACGACACGAGCTGACGACAGCCATGCAGCACCTGTGTGCACGCCTCCGAAGAGGATCCCCGATCTCTCGAGGTAACATGCCATGTCAAGGGATGGTAAGGTTCTGCGCGTTGCTTCGAATTAAACCACATGCTCCACCGCTTGTGCGGGCCCCCGTCAATTCCTTTGAGTTTTAATCTTGCGACCGTACTCCCCAGGCGGAATGCTTAATGCGTTAGCGGCGCCACTGACCTGCAAGCAGGCCAACGGCTGGCATTCATCGTTTACGGCGTGGACTACCAGGGTATCTAATCCTGTTTGCTCCCCACGCTTTCGCGCCTCAGCGTCAGAACCGGACCAGACAGCCGCCTTCGCCACTGGTGTTCTTGCGAATATCTACGAATTTCACCTCTACACTCGCAGTTCCGCTGTCCTCTTCCGGTCTCAAGCCAACCAGTATCGAAGGCAATTCTGTGGTTGAGCCACAGGCTTTCACCCCCGACTTAATCGGCCGCCTACGCGCCCTTTACGCCCAGTGATTCCGAGCAACGCTAGCCCCCTTCGTATTACCGCGGCTGCTGGCACGAAGTTAGCCGGGGCTTATTCTTCCGGTACCGTCATTATCGTCCCGGACAAAAGAGCTTTACAACCCTAAGGCCTTCATCACTCACGCGGCATGGCTGGATCAGGCTTGCGCCCATTGTCCAATATTCCCCACTGCTGCCTCCCGTAGGAGTCTGGGCCGTGTCTCAGTCCCAGTGTGGCTGATCATCCTCTCAGACCAGCTACTGATCGTCGCCTTGGTAGGCCGTTACCCCACCAACAAGCTAATCAGACGCGGGCCGATCCTTCGGCAGTAAACCTTTCCCCAAAAGGGCGTATCCGGTATTAGCTCAAGTTTCCCTGAGTTATTCCGAACCGAAGGGCACGTTCCCACGTGTTACTCACCCGTCTGCCACTGACACCCGAAGGTGCCCGTTCGACTTGCATGTGTTAAGCCTGCCGCCAGCGTTCGCTCTGAGCCAGGATCAAACTCTCAAGTTGAAGAGTTGATCTTAGCTGATCACAACATAAACGGAGTGCTCACACCCAAACCCGACGTTTCCATCAAGGTTCGGTGAGCTTTCCGAAACGAAGGTCAGCTGTCCATCTCTCACGGTCCGGCTCACGCCAGACCCGCAAGGACGCCAGACAAAGCCGCCCACGTTTCTCTTTCTCGATTGATGCACTTGTCAAAGAGCAAGAGCCGCAGCCCGAAGGCCAAGCCCACCACCGAAGACGCGCCGACAGCCCGGTTGCCCGGCCCCTCAGCCCAAACCTTCAGCGGTAATCTCCGCGCCGGACCGGATCGGCCCCGCCGCAG
>NZ_JAIVFV010000329.1 GCF_020829445.1 Nostoc sp. CHAB 5836 | reverse complement strand
ACCTTAGCTGTAGGTTAGGGCTGTTTCCCTTTTGACGACGGACCTTAGCACCCGCCGTCTGTCTGCCAGACAAGACTCGATGGTATTCGGAGTTTGGTTAGGTTTGGTACCGCTCGCGCAGCCCTAGCCCATCCAGTGCTCTACCCCCATCGGCATACATCTGACGCTCTACCTCAATAGATTTCGCGGAGAACCAGCTATTTCCCGGCTTGATTGGCCTTTCACCCCTAAACACAAGTCATCCGATAATTTTTCAACATTAAACGGTTCGGTCCTCCAGTGCGTGTTACCGCACCTTCAACCTGCTCATGCCTAGATCGCCGGGTTTCGGGTCTAATCCAACATACTCAGTCGCCCTATTCAGACTCGCTTTCGCTTCGCCTACACCTAACGGCTTAAGCTCGCATGCTAGATTAAGTCACTGACCCATTATGCAAGAGGTACGCTGTCACCCCCTATGGGGCTCCAACTGCTTGTAAGCATCCGGTTTCAGGTACTGTTTCACTCCCCTAATCGGGGTGCTTTTCACCTTTCCCTCACGGTACTGTGTTCGCTATCGGTCATGTACGAGTATTTAGGCTTGGAGGGTGGTCCCCCCATGTTCAGACAGGATTTCACGTGTCCCGCCCTACTCTAGTCCTTCATCATCACTTTCGCATACGGGGCTGTCACCCGCTATGGCCACACTTTCCAGAGTGTTCTGCTAGTTGAAATGAAGGCACTGGCCTGGTCCCGGTTCGCTCGCCACTACTACGGGAATCTCTGTTGATGTCTTTTCCTCCGGGTACTGAGATGTTTCAGTTCCCCGGGTTCGCTTCACCAAGCCTATTTTATTCAGCTCGGTGATACCTTATCCACCTCGCCCGGCTGGCCCGAAAGCCAACTGGAAGAAATGGTGAAGGTGGGTTTCCCCATTCGGAAATCGCCGGATCAAAGTTTGCTCACAACTCCCCGACGCTTATCGCAGCGTGCCACGTCCTTCTTCGCCTGTACATGCCAAGGCATCCACCAAATGCTCTTACCTCACGCTTGAGAATCCACACCATCAACGACAGGCCTGCATAAAAGCCTGAGCGCTTGAAGACGGTGGGAGAATTATCTCAGCCAGATAATCAATTTGATTGATTTGTGATGCACGATCGCCGGCACAGACCGAAGTCTGCCCGTTACAATCCATGCGCCACGGCATCGATTTAAAAACCCATTCACAATGTCAAAGATCGGCGACGCCGGCTAACCGGCACGATCGCCTGACCTGCCGAAGCAGGATCTGGTTTCGTTTCATCTATCGGATCGTCGCGCGCCTGCCGAAGCGGCGCTGCGTCATGTGTACCTGGTGGAGCCTATCGGGATCGAACCGATGACCCCCTGCTTGCAAAGCAGGTGCTCTCCCAGCTGAGCTAAGGCCCCATTTAGGTAATGGTGGGCCTGAGAGGATTCGAACCTCTGACCTCACCCTTATCAGGGGTGCGCTCTAACCAACTGAGCTACAGGCCCACACCACTGCGTCCGGCCGCCATTCCCGAAGGAACTGGCTGCCGCGAGGGGCGTGAGCCGGCTCAGGCACACAACCTACCGCTGGCGGCAGGTTGTATCCGATTGATGAAAGGACATGAGGACGACGGCAATGTTCTTTGGAAGCCGCGAAGCACTTCCTCAGGCTAGCCGAGGCGCTTTCGCGAGTATCCTTAGAAAGGAGGTGATCCAGCCGCAGGTTCCCCTACGGCTACCTTGTTACGACTTCACCCCAGTCGCTGAACCCACCGTGGTCAGCTGCCTCCTTGCGGTTAGCGCACTGCCTTCGGGTGAATCCAACTCCCATGGTGTGACGGGCGGTGTGTACAAGGCCTGGGAACGTATTCACCGCGGCATGCTGATCCGCGATTACTAGCGATTCCGCCTTCATGCCCTCGAGTTGCAGAGGACAATCCGAACTGAGACATCTTTTGGAGATTAGCGCACCCTTGCGGGATAGCTGCCCACTGTAGATGCCATTGTAGCACGTGTGTAGCCCAGCCTGTAAGGGCCATGAGGACTTGACGTCATCCCCACCTTCCTCCGGCTTATCACCGGCAGTTTCCTTAAAGTGCCCAACTTAATGATGGCAACTAAGGACGAGGGTTGCGCTCGTTGCGGGACTTAACCCAACATCTCACGACACGAGCTGACGACAGCCATGCAGCACCTGTCACTAGGTCCCCGAAGGGAAGAAATCTGTCTCCAGAAGTCGTCCTAGGATGTCAAAGGCTGGTAAGGTTCTGCGCGTTGCTTCGAATTAAACCACATGCTCCACCGCTTGTGCAGGCCCCCGTCAATTCCTTTGAGTTTTAATCTTGCGACCGTACTCCCCAGGCGGATAACTTAATGCGTTAGCTGCGCCACCCAAGTTCCATGAACCCGGACAGCTAGTTATCATCGTTTACGGCGTGGACTACCAGGGTATCTAATCCTGTTTGCTCCCCACGCTTTCGCACCTCAGCGTCAATACTTGTCCAGCGAGTCGCCTTCGCCACTGGTGTTCTTCCGAATATCTACGAATTTCACCTCTACACTCGGAATTCCACTCGCCTCTCCAAGATTCTAGCTTCCCAGTTTCAAGGGCAGTTCCGGGGTTGAGCCCCGGGATTTCACCCCTGACTTAAAAAGCCGCCTACGTGCGCTTTACGCCCAGTAATTCCGAACAACGCTAGCTCCCTCCGTATTACCGCGGCTGCTGGCACGGAGTTAGCCGGAGCTTATTCTCCCGATACTGTCATTATCATCTCGGGTAAAAGAGCTTTACAACCCTAAGGCCTTCATCACTCACGCGGCATTGCTGGATCAGGCTTTCGCCCATTGTCCAATATTCCCCACTGCTGCCTCCCGTAGGAGTCTGGGCCGTGTCTCAGTCCCAGTGTGGCTGATCATCCTCTCAGACCAGCTATGGATCGTCGCCTTGGTAGGCCTTTACCCCACCAACTAGCTAATCCAACGCGGGCCCATCTAAAGGCGATAAATCTTTGGTCCGAAGACATTATCCGGTATTAGCTCAAATTTCTCTGAGTTATTCCGAACCTAAAGGCAGGTTCCCACGCGTTACGCACCCGTGCGCCACTAGACCCGAAGGTCTCGTTCGACTTGCATGTGTTAGGCATGCCGCCAGCGTTCGTTCTGAGCCAGGATCAAACTCTCAAGTTGTGTCACACACCAAACCAGCATGGGGATAACCCCACCCTCCAGTCTGGCATGAGCTGCAAGGAGCCGATACCTGCACTGTCAAACGTAATGGATACGAATGAACATGCTTGCCATCCGGGCAGGCGTGGAGCCTGCGATCGGATGTGGCTATCGGCTTAAATTAACCGGTTACCGGAGCCTTGAGGTCCCCGGACCGGGCGCCGTCGCCCACATGTCCCTTCATCAAAA
>NZ_JAIVFV010000032.1 GCF_020829445.1 Nostoc sp. CHAB 5836 | reverse complement strand
ACTGTTCCCAGGTCAGATTGCTACGGTATGCTTTAGTCATTCGCTCACAGGGTGCTGGTTTCTACAAAATTCAGCATACGCCTTGTGAGCTTTCTTACACTAGCCCCCCACTTTTAAAACATCCTCTAAGTTAATAAAGATTAAATTTGTTTGATTCATACAGCCAACAGGGCTTAATCTGCGTTCTTTGAGATTTTTAGTTTGAAATTTCTTATTTATCCTATAAGTAATACTGATTTCAATAATTAAGCTCCCAAGTTATAACTAACTTTGGGAGCTAAAAATTTTAAGTTCACCGCGACGCCGTTTTACCTAAGTTTATGACCTGGTTTAACCAGGTGGGAACCTAAATTCCTCGTTTAAAGTTTCCGGGTACGTGCCCGGTCTACTGCCACGAGAACTGTTTGACTCCCTTGTCTTTAAAGGCATAGATCAAAAAACTTGATGGCAGTCACCAACGTCGTAGTGCAACTCACCCATTATAGCTTTTCAAAAGATGTTGTGTGTTGAACATCAAAAGTTTATGATCAATTTACCTGGGATACCAGATAGATTCGATGGTATGGGCGATGTTGTTAGCGATCGCTGCGCCGACGCCAAAGGCGATCGCACTTCCCAAATCTCGATTTTCATTATCCAGCAAAACGGTGACGTGTCCTAGTTTTCGCCCAGGACGCGATTCTGTCTTACCATACCAGTGGAGGTGCGCCTGGGGAATCTCTGCTATTTGTTGACGCTGGCTTTGGTAGTCGCTGTGAGAATTTTCATACCCCAGTAGGTTGACCATCACAGCGCCAGCGCACTGCAAAGCTGGGTTTCCCAAAGGTAAACCACAAACAGCTCTCAGGTGTTGCTCAAATTGAGAAGTTTCACACGCATCAAGAGAAAAATGCCCAGAATTGTGAGTACGGGGTGCAATTTCATTTACCAGAATTTTGCCATCAGCACCCAGAAATAGCTCAATTCCAAAAATTCCCACTACTTCTAGGCTATTTAATAGAGTATGTGCGATCGCTTGGATTTCTGCTACTTGATTGGGCGTAATTTGGGCTGGCGCAATTACCCGCCGACATACTTGTTGTTCTTGTTGGGTTTCTACTACTGGGTAAGTGACAATTTCTCCCTCTACAGAACGAGCTGCAACTACTGCTAGTTCTCTTTCAAAAGGGACAAATTCTTCTAACAAGAAAAATGATTGATTTAAAGTTTTTGTTGTGATTTCATAACTTAGCTTTTGCTCGAAAGTAGCAAAATCCGGAATGATGAAAGTACCTTGACCATCATAACCGTGGCGGCGGGATTTGAGGACTGCTGGAAAACCGAGAGATTCTATTTTTGATTTGATATTTTCCACCTCGTCAAGGGCGAAAAATTGTGGAACTGGTAAGCTCAAGTCGCGTAAATAGCAACGTTGGTGATATTTATCTAAGAGAGGAGCTAAAGCTTCTAATCTGGGACGAAAACAAATGCCTTGCTGTGCTAAAACAGATAAAGCTTGCAGGTTAACAAATTCATTTTCAAAGGTGATGACATCGCATTTTTTAGCTAATATTTCCGTAGCTGTTGCATCATCAACTAGGGCGAAAATAGTTTCTTTAGCAATTGATACAGCCGGGTCGTATTCACTAGGAGTTTGTACTACCAATTCTACTCCTAACTTCTCTGCTGCATCCGCCATCATCCAGGCAAGTTGTCCGCCACCAATTACACCAACACGCTTCATTGACATCCTAGAGAATCACGAGTTTGCACGCCTGTTTTGGTATTCACACCACTGGCTTTACTGCACAGTTCTTTGATTTGTGCCCTATCCAAAATTGCATCTGTAAAATCTGCACCGTCTATATTCACATCATTAAAGATCGCACGGAGCAAAAGAGCTTCTTTGAAAACTGCATTACTCAAATCTGCCTTAGTCAAGTTTACCTGATCAACCATTGCATTAGTTAAATCTGCTCCGTGGAGATTTGCTTTTGTCATCACCGAAGCACTCATGACTGCTCCCCGCAAGTCAGCGTTAGAAAAGTTAGCCAGTTCCATATTGGCGTTAGAAAACTCCGCAGCTTGCAAACTTTCACCCGAAAAATCACGTCTTGACAACTCTGCATTGCTAAATGACAGTGGATGAGTCCAGTCTACTGCCAGTGCGGGATCAGCCACGCACCATATAATAATTCCTAGAAGGAACGCCAACCCTTGTCGCCAAAACATATCGAGAGCCAATTTGGTACTTAATCGCTGCATTTAAGCTTACCGCATGGGAGCATCCCAATTTTGCTTAAATCTTTTCCCTCACCCCCAGCCCTTCCCTTGGAGGGAAGGGGGGTAAGATTCAAAGCCTCTCTCCTTTTAGGAGGGAGGTTTGGAGAGAGGTCAAAGTGTATTGCTTCCATTCGAGAAGCGCTATAGTTCCCCGAATCCCATGTTTGGGATTCGGGGTTAGGGCTATCAAGGGAATGGCACATTTGGGATGCTCCCTACCGCATTTGAATATTAGACATCTCCATAAATTAAATATGCTAGGACTTACGCACTATACAAATTAACCAGAATATGTACTACGCAAAATCAAGGTTTCAGGCGCAGAACATAACCCTAATTTGGTCGCATATTGACTGTTTTGGGTGTTAGATTTGGCTCAAAAGCCCAAATTTACTATAGTACGTATGTACGATGCGTAAGTTCTGTATGCTTTACCCAGAACCGTTGTAGAGACGTAGCAGTGCTACGTCAAAACAATTCTTTTTCACCAGATTGTCCTTTGCGTCCTTCTCCCAGGGGGAGACGCGCTCGCGTTTGCGGTTCGTTTTTTCATTATTTTGCGTAAATCCTGTATTAGCAAGACTGGCTGATCATAATTGAGACTCACAGCCTTGCTACTGGATTGGGGGGATGTGTATTTCCCTTGCTTAATATTTTGTAACGCAAAAAGGGCAAATGCGTAACCAGTCGTAGACATCGCTTATCACCTTTAGCTAGAGAGCGGCAATATCGGAGCGTCTTCGTTTTTAGATCTTAATTTTAGGATGGAAAGAGTCTTATTAAGCAGTAATACTCACTGACTTATTTACAATTCTTGACGTTCAATTTTTCAAGTAAAGTTTATTGTCTTTTAAAGTAAACAGATCAGATAAACTGTTAGTCTTTGAATTAACGAGAGCAAGGTTTGAGCGCAGTTTTATGCATCTCAATTGCTTAACAACGTTAATTTTATAGCGATTAATTAGTTGTTCCGGAATCTCCAAGAGTTTACATTCACCAAGTACACAACTTCCACAAACCGAACTCCGAAACTCGATGATGAATCATTACTCACTTCAATGGATTGAGGCATGGTGCCAAGAAAATGGCTGGACAGATTTATTTGTAGAGCGACGTAACAACTTCTGGGCTTTCCCTCCGGGTGGGGTAATGCCGGAACCAATTCCAGTTCACGTTCTTAAAGTGATTAAAGCCGAAAAAGGATTGACTTTTGAAGAACGATTGTGGTCAATGTCAGCAGTAATTGGCACAATCCTAGCTATTATTTTTACCTTTTGGTTTCAATCGCCGATGCCATTAGTTTTAGCTTTCGCTTTGAACGCGGTTACGGTGGCTCAACTTGAACTTGAAGATGCCTAAATTCTTATTTTGGGCTTTGCTATTAAAAACTGCTCTTGTCTACTTTCAGCAAAAGCAGTAGCTCATCAGGCGATCGCAGATTTAGAACGCAATACACTTGGGTTAAGCATTTCTTCCCTCTCTTTCTCTCTTCTCTCTGTGCCCTCTGCGCCTCTGCGGTTCGTTAAAGAAAAAGAGTTTTAGCCATTTTGTGAACCGTATTGATTTAGAACGGACTTAAAACCTTCTTGGATAGCTTGCTCAAGCTGTTAGTCATTGTACCCCACCCCTTAATCCCCTCCCCGCTCTTCGGGAGGGGAGACAAAGCCACGCTTTGGCGGGGTGGGGTTCTTAAGGTTTAATAAATAATCAAGGGGACATGATATGAGGCATACCCTGATTCGCTTTATCCTTGCAACTGACAGAGCAGTAAACCAAACCATTGATTTGGATCTGTCCACAGATTAAGAGGTAATAAACCCCGTGCCGTGAGTTGGTGCTTGATGGTATTGAGGTCAAATTTGCGAGAAATTTCGGTGATAATAGTCTCACCTCGTGCAAAATTAACCTTGAGGTTAAGAGCGCGTAATTCTACAATTTGCGATCGCAGGCTACGTAAATGCATTTCTATTTGATGCTCACTTTCATTGTAGAATGCCCAGTGTTCAAAGTCGGTGGTGTTAAAATTCCCCTCAAATCGGTGATTTAAATGCTCCAGCATATTGAGATTAAATGCTGCTGTGATTCCCTGACTATCGTTATAAGCTGGTTCCAAAATCTCTTTCGGCTTTCGTAAATCTATCCCCAACAATAAATACTCACCTATTTGTAGAGCATTTATAATTTGAGAGAAGAATACATCACACTCATCAAGTGTAAGATTACCTAAAGTGCTACCAATAAAACAAATCAGCCGACTGGGTAATTGCGTCGGTAAGAGTTGTGCAAGGGCTAATTCATAAGTTCCTGCTAGTGGATCAATTTGCAGTAAGGGATAATCTCCTAATAACTGCTTGGCACTACTTTCCAATATACCTGCACACACATCAATTGGTAGGTAGTGCAGGGGATAACCTAGTTGCTGGTAAGCATTTAGTAAAATGCGGGTTTTGCTAGAACTGCCACTGCCAAGTTCTACCAATTCACAAGGGCCAGTTATCTTGGCAATTTCACTAGCAAACTGCTGTAAAATCGTTGTTTCTGTGCGTGTAAGGTAATATTCTGGTAAATCACAGATTTGCTCAAACAGATTAGAACCACGGTCATCATAAAAGTAACAGGGGGGTAGAGATTTAGGTGTTTGAGTTAATCCCTCTATTACATCACTCCCAGCACTAGGTGCAACTATCTGAGTTGCTCCTACCAAACGCTCTATCTGCAATCGTTTTTCAACGCTGTATTTAGAAGTAACATTGCTTTTTACAGCTTTAGATATCGACATTAAACCTCCGTATGTTTGGCGTAAGAAGTTACCTTTAATGGCAGACTTTTACCCCGACCAGTGAAACACATCCTCATAGCCCATAAAATCATGCCTGAGCTATATTTATCAAGCTTTAAAGCTATTTTTAGGCTTTTTGCTATTAACATGATAGCAATTAAGCGCCTACGTGCTATTACTAGCCTGTTAGTTAATCAGCAGCACAACGAAAACCGGCAAAAAGTTGGCGCACGCCAGGATGATACCAATTGCGAAAACTAGAACGCATTACCCAAGGACGAGTTGCCCAACTACCACCTTTTAAAACGCGGTGCTTGTGGTCAAAATAAACTTGCGAGTAGCCGATGTAAGGGTAACTTTGGAAACCTTTATAGCCATCAAACCAAGAAGCCGTCCACTCCCAGACATTGCCGAGAGTATCATACAAACCATAGGCACTTTGCCCAGCAGGGTAGGCATCTACTGCTGTTGTTTTACCAATTAAGCCATGTCTATGACGGGCTACGCCTAGGCAATTACAGTGTTGAGCGGTTGGTTCTTCATCTCCCCAAGGATATGTGCGGTGACTATTAGCTTGTGCATCCCAACTAACTGCTTTTTCCCATTCAGCTTCTGTGGGTAGCCGTTTACCCACAAACCGCGAATATGCCTCAGCCTCATACCAACTTACACCGCAAACCGGGTGATGATCATAACTGCGTAGCTTGCCACCGTAGGCATCGCTGCACCAGTAAAGTGGTTGAAACACTGGCTCTGTTTGTAACCATTGCCACCCAGCTTCTGACCACCAGCGAGAATTTTGGTAGCCTCCCGCCTCCATGAATGCCCCATACTGTCCACAAGTCACCGGGTAGCGGTCAATGAGATACGTATCTAAATACACTGGATGGGCAGGGCGCTCGTTATCTAGTGCATCAATTGAGTCACTCCCCTGCTCAAATTCACCAGATGGGATTGGAATCATTTCTGTGAAAGTGCTGAGTTTTGAGCTTTGAGAAGAAAGTGAAACACAAGAGTAACTAGTTTCCCTCCCCATTCCCCATTGCCCATTCCGTTCGCCTAATTCCAACACGAAGCTAATAATTTCGCAGTGCTGGCTTTCGTGCTGAATCAAAAAGCGCCAGAGACGTTCTTGTTGCTCGATATCAGCTACTTCTAAATATTCGAGAACTTTTTCTCTAACTGTGTCCAGATAATAACGGATTTCCTCTAAACTTGGTAAATGAACGCGTTCTGATTTGGGTAAACTATCAGCCGCAAACAGCTTACGGTATTGCGGGAACAAACAAGAGCTACCTCCACTGCGTTCTAATAGCCATAAAGACTCGATATAGGCAATATGCCCCAAGTGCCAGCCAACAGGGCTAAAGTCAGGATGAAACTGACTAGAGAATGTGGCTTCGTCCATATCCTGGAATAGTGCAAAAGTTATCGACCGACATTCATCGAAGGCTTGAGAAATAGCCTCTTTCACCCTAGATTTGCGCAATTTTGATCTCACAGTCTGCTCTCACACTAATAATGCTATTTTCTGGGCAAGCAATCCAGTTACCTATAAATAAAGGTTCGGACGCAATAATTACAGATTTTGGGAAAGTGGGATCATCTCTTATCCAGTAAAGAGATGGAGCGGGTGAATTGGTAGCAAAACGAGAAGCTATCAGGCGATTTCCGTCACTAAAGATTACATTGGCTGAGGCTTCTATTTCATAGCGCTTTGCCATCTCTAAAAGCGTTAATAATGTGGTACGTAAAGTATACTCTGGAGGTCGGTGTTTGTTAATTTTACTTTCTGAAAGTAACAATGCAAAAATGTGTTCAGAGTCAGTATTGCCATTAATTTTTTCGTAAAAATCTTGGGTTAAAGTGCTGCGGATTTTTCTGTGTAATGTTTTGCGGAAATTCTCGATTCGTCCATTGTGAATAAATAGCTGTTGTTGATGGTTAAAGGGCTGACAATTAGCAAAATCTACGGCTTGGCCTGGTGTAGCACTGCGAACATAAGCAAGTACACATTTTGATTCAACGTAACGGCTGAGACTGGGAAGGTTTATATCATTCCAAATAGGTAGGGTATTTTTGTAGATAAAAGGGTCAGTATCTTTTTGATTATGATACCAACCCACACCAAAGCCATCTGCATTCACCACCCCAGAGAGCATTTCGCGAGGTTGATAACTCTGGACTATCAGTGAGTGTTCTGGTTTATATAGAAGATGTTCTAAAGAAACAGGCGAACCGAGGTAAGCAAGTAAACGGCACATTATGAATATTCCACCTTTTATTAACACAATTAAGTAGGTCGGCGCAATTAAAAATGACTGGTGATGGCTGTCATTTGTCCTTAGTCATTTGTCATTGGTAAGGGCTTTAAGCCTATTTACGTTTTGTCACATAGTTTGATTTATTTTCACTGACTTACTTATTGGGCAACAGCCTTACCCGCTTTTATTCACCAGTAAGGTATTTGAACAGAAATGTTCTCCCGCAGTCCCCACCTAAAAATACTTGGAGATGTTTACATTTTAGGTGGGGTTAGGGAGAACCAAAATAAAAGTGAATCTTCATTGTAGTAGAATAATACTGGTACGGCAAAGCGAAATTTCGTAGAGGCACGACCATTTACAGCAATTATTTATTTAGGAATTGCTAGTTTTTCTGGGGTTTGCGTAGACAAAAGTTTCTACGATGCACTGAGGACGCCAGTATGTCTGGGAACGCTTAGAAGTCTTTTGGCTTCAAAAGCGCAAGAATCCCCAACCATAATCGCAAGATTTGGTTGGCGGTGCGTTCAATCATATAAAATCTGCTGTAAAAAGGAAGGAATTGAGCTTCAAAAAAATGGAGTTAAGATTTAAAAACTCTTAACTCCTAACTTTTTTACAACTTCAAATTCCAAGGGGCAAAAGCTAAAGCAATTGGTCATTGGTCATTGGTCATTGGTCATTGGTTATTGGTTAATAACAAAGGACAAAGGACAAAGGACAAATAACAAAGGACAAAGGACAATTAGACATCAAAATGATATGATACAGCCCCTTCTTCGTTCACCTTAAAGTTTGCATTGAACTCTTGAGCTTTTTCATCTAAATATTGTCTGGCGTGGGCTGCGGGTAGTTGTGACTGCATTGCAAAGCCTAAAACAGTTACGCGCCCCTGATTTTCTTGTAGCATCTGATAAAAAATCGATTGCAGGCGATCGCTAACTTGTTGATTAAGTGCCTTTTTCTCCTGCCGACTTTGACGGTATAATCCTAATGCCAACCATGTGCCCAGTGTTAGGGTAGGAATGCCAAAAATTATACCACCAACGGCAGAATCATTTGTTTCATAAGTAGCATCTGGTGCGTTAAAATCATAGGCATCTTTCACTGGTATGTACACCTTGCGTGTAGCAAATTTTTCCAATGTCGCTGTTGCTGATAGCATTAAAAACATGAACCCGAGTGTCAGTAGCCAGCCCGCAGCTAATTTTTCAGCAGTTTTCATAGTTTCACTTCAGATTTACACTTTGCTAGCGATTTTAACCTGACTTTCGCAAAGGTTCTAGTATATCAATCTAATTGCCGCCACAGTTTTTTAGCTTTTGCACTAGACTTGTTTACCTATATTGCTTGAAGAAGCGAGATTCTTAACCCGGATTTCTCACCAAGATTGAAAAAAGAGGGATCAAAAACTGCCAAAATGTATATTGCAAAACAGTTCCAGCAGCTTTATTGTATGACCCAAAATAAAAATAATTCTATACCGTAAAAGTTTGTATTTGCACAAGTGGAGTCACGTGCAGTAGTGGTTAGTTGCTTTCACTGTTGTCTTGGGAGCAGATGCGATCGCTTCCTTTGTAATAATGTATAACTATGCAAAACAGAACAACAGTTATTTAGAAAAAAAACAAAGCTTGATGCCAATTGCAGTATCTACCATATCTCAGATTTGAGATTGTCAAATCGCAGCAAAAGTATAGATAGACCCCTTGCTGCGATTCTAACCTCACTTACGTGTAGCTTCCAGTAGGCGGGAAAAATAGAAGCGAGTCTTCGTCATCGCCTTTCGTTGCAATGAAAAGCCATTACTTTCTAAAATTTTCACTACATCAGCCTCACGGTGTAAATATGCACGAGTCGCTTTACTTGGCCCAGGAAAGAAACTGCCAATTTTTTTGAGTATACTCAGGGCGCAGGTCTTCGGCGCAAAACTGAGAATTATCCGCGACTGTGCTAAAGAACAGAGGTGAGATATCATCTCATCGGCTTTTTCTTGGGGGTAGTGGATGAGAACATCTAAACAAATGACGGTATGGTAACTACCGCTCAACGATTCCAAATCCTGCACAGCAAAAGTCGGATTTTCACCATTTGGCAAGGTTTGTTTCGCTCTATCCTTACCTTCTTCTACCATTTTTTCAGAAATATCGGTGGCATAGATTTTAGCACCATCTACCGCCAGAGGGATGCTGAGACTACCGACACCACACCCTGCATCACAGATTGATAGCTGTGGTAAATTGTTATCAGCCTTCAGCCAACCGAGTACGGTATCCACGGTTTGCTGGTGTCCATTGCGGATGTCTAGTTGGACTTTGTTAACTTCGCCATCACCGTAAATTCGCTTCCAACGGTCAAACCCTGTGGAATTGAAATACTCGCGAACAATCGTTTTGTCGTCGGCTACGTTCATACACTTTGATTTTGAGGGTTCCCAATGCTTAAAATTATCATTGATAGGAACCCATAAGAGTGGTCTTCCAGATTTTTCTAGATATGACTTGCGATCGCTTTTGGGTCAGTGATGGGAATCGACAAGAGCGATCGCATGGTTTTATCCTATTCTCCAAATTGCTCTTGAGATAATAACGGCTCAAATGATTGGTAAGCCTCATAGTTCTCAAAATGTCGAGCATATAAATCAACAATATCCTCAGATGAATCAAAGTCATCATCCAAAACTGAGTTTACGTCTACTACTTGCTGCAAAGACCAAGTAATAGTTTCTCCATTTTCATTTGTATAGCTGACACTTTCATTTTTACCATGATTCAAAGCCTTTGCTTTTGCTTCCTCTAAAGAAGCGGCTTTAATCAAAACAAAGCTTTCTTGGTACCAGGGTTGATAACTAGGTGCATCTGAAGATGATTTGTAGAGAATTATAGCAATGTAGAAGGATTCAGCTTTATTTGCACTTTCAGTTTTCATCTCATGTTCTCCACGAGTCTTATAAAGGTAAGTATTGAACACGATTTATTAATTCTTCAAGATAGGCGGTTTTAGCAATAATTTCTAAATCACGAACACAATCGCCAACAGTAACTCTGAGTTTATGGGCATAAATAACACCAGCAAAACTTATTTGTTTGTCTTGACGATGGTTGGCTTCAGCTAGAAAATCGTCATCTTGGGAAAACAAAACACGCTCAAGTTCTGTCGCACGGTCAAGTATAAGAGGATCAGGAAAGCTAGTCCGCCCATCTTCTTGTACTGTTAATACATCTACACCCCGAATCCGTAATCCATCTGTAATTCCTCGATGCACATTCTCATCAATATAAAGAGCAACACTCATTTAATTAATCCTTCTGCACGGAGTCTTTTTCCTAATGGAGATTCTCCTGTTTCTAAACGTAATCTTTCCGCATACTCAAAACGTTGCTGCATATCAGCATCAATTTCTTCTTTATGTTCCCAATAATAAGCTAAAGCCGAATAAATCTGGCTCATGCTCAAATGTGGATATTGAAAATGTAATTCTTCTGGACTCCAACCATAAGCATGAATGGAAGTAATTAATTCTACAAGTTTCATAGATGTTCCTTTAATGAAAGGAACATTGTTTTGATCAACTAGAATATGTTTGTATTCAGTAGTTGTTGCTTGAGTCATAATTTTTACGTTCAAGGATTTGGAGTTATTTTAATTTTTTTACAAATCAGAAAGCTCATCTTTATACTAATATCAATGATTATCTTGATTATTTTGTTTTCTGGCATAAATTTGAGAACATTCCTACACCTTATTTTACTGCCGAAACCAACTGCGTACCCAATGCCACAATCGACGCAACCACACCCAAAACCCACGACGGGAGACTACAGCCTTTTTGGTTAAGAAAGACGCTCAATTGCATTGTTGCAATCTTGCACTTTAGTATCGAGTCCCATCGCTTGATATAGTTCACGGGCATTGCGATAAGCACCTAGCGCGTCTGATTCTCGGTTAATGTTTTTTAATAACAAACCTAAATTAAGTAGGTTGGCGCAATTAAAGTTAACTGGCTAAGGCTGTCATTTGTCATTAGTAAAGGTTTTAAGCTTATTTACGTTTCGTAACATACTTGACTTTTTTTGCACCAATGTACTTAAACCAGGCGATCGCTTCAGTATTGCGATCGGCTATTTCCCTAGCGATATCCAAAGACTGCTGGGAGAAATCTATCGCCTGTTGGTACTGCCCCAGAGATAAGTAAGCAAGACCCAAATTACCTAAGGAATTGCCTTCAGAATTGCGATCGCCTATTTCCCTAGCGATATCCAAAGACTGCTGGAAGAACTCAATCGCCTGTTGGTACTGCCCCTGATAATTGTAAGCAAGACCCAAACTCATTAAAGATTTGCCTTCAGTATTGCGATCGCCTATTTCCCTAGCGATATCCAAAGACTGCTGCAAGAAAGCTATCGCCTGTTGGTACTGCCCCTGATATAAGTAAGCAAGACCCAAACTCATTAAAGATTTGTCTTCAGTATTACGATCGCCTATTTCCTTAGCTATCTCCAAAGACTGCTGCAAGAAAGCTATCGCCTGTTGGTACTGCCCCAGAGATAAGTAAGCAAGACCCAAATTCATTAAAGATAAGCCTTCAGAATTGCGATCGCCTATTTCCCTAGCGATATCCAAAGACTGCTGCAAGAAAGCTATCGCCTGTTGGTACTGCCCCTGATATAAGTAAGCAAGACCCAAACTAGCTAAGGATTTGTCTTCAGTATTGCGATCGCCTATTTCCTTAGCTATCTCCAAAGACTGCTGCAAGAAAGCTATCGCCTGTTGGTACTGCCCCAGAGATAAGTAAGCAATCCCCAAATTCATTAAAGATAAGCCTTCAGAATTGCGATCGCCTATTTCCCTAGCGATATCCAAAGACTGCTGCAAGAAATCTATCGCCTGTTGGTACTGCCCCTGATATAAGTAAGCAATACCCAAACTCATTAAAGATGAGCCTTCAGAATTGCGATCGCCTATTTCCCTAGCGATTTCCAAAGACTGCTGGAAGAAATCTATCGCCTGTTGGTACCGCCCCAGAGATAAGTAAGGAAGACCAAAATTACCTAAGGACCTGCCTTCAGAATTGCGATCGCCTATTTCCCTAGCGATATCCAAAGACTGCTGCAAGAAATCTATCGCCTGTTGGTACTGCCCCAAAGATAAGCAAGCAATACCCAAACTCATTAAAGATAACCCTTCAGAATTGCGATCGCCTATTTCCCTAGCGATATCCAAAGACTGCTGGAAGAAATCTATCGCCTGTTGGTACTGCCCCAGAGATAAGCAAGCATTACCCAAATTACCTAAGCACTTGCCTTCAGAATTGCGATCGCCTATTTCCCTAGCAATATCCAAAGACTGCTGGAAGAAATCTATCGCCTGTTGGTACTGCCCCAGAGATAAGTAAGGAAGACCCAAATTACCTAAGGACTTGCCTTCAAAATTGCGATCGCCTATTTCCCTAGCGATATCCAAAGACTGCTGCAAGAAAGCTATCGCCTGTTGGTACTGCCCCAGATATAAGTAAGCAAAACCCAAATTCATTAAAGATAAGCCTTCAGAATTGCGATCGCCTATTTCCCTAGCGATATCCAAAGACTGCTGGGAGAAATCTATCGCCTGTTGGTACTGCCCCAGAGATAAGTAAGGAAGACCCAAATTACCTAAGGACTTGCCTTCAGAATTGCGATCGCCAATTTCCTTAGCTATCTCCAAAGACTGCTGCAAGAAAGCTATATCCATTGGTTTATGATGTCTATCTCAGAAATGTACATACATTTTTACTGAATATATTAACGCTTTTTCCCCTATCACCTTAATTCTTTTACCTTGACGCGAAATTTAGTCCAATAATCGTTGCCAAGTTAGTTCTTTTGTCACTTCATCCCAATGCCAGCGTAATAAATTAGCGGGTTTACTCTTGGCAATTCCAGGTAAAGCGATCGCTTGTCTAGGTGCATCGGTAGCTAATAAAATGGCAGTCTCCACGTCACAAATCCCCCACTTCACCAAATTCTGCACTCCCACTAATAAGGGTAAAGTCGTCCCCGATAAGGTGCCGTCAGCCAGTCGTGCTGTACCGTTTTTAACTTGAATTTGCCGACTGTCCCAAGGATAGACGCCATCAGGTAGCCCCAGAGGTGAAAGGGCATCACTCACAAGAAACAGCCCTTTTTCTTGATAGCTAGCGCGAAGTAATATTTGCAGCATGGTGGGCGAAACGTGTTCACCATCAGCAATAAAACCACACATGACATCAGGATGGGTAATTGCTGCCCCTAATAATCCTGGTTCGCGGTGATGTAATGGTGGCATGGCATTGAAAGCATGAGTTACCATCGTTGCACCGAGTTCAAAAGCAAGTTGGGCTTGGGCTGATGTTGCCTGAGAATGTCCTAAACTAACGGTAATTCCCAAAGAACGCAAATATGGAATTACTTCGCCAGTGGGATCTAACTCCGGTGCTAAGGTGATGACTTTTACGATCGCCCCATAATCTCCCAAAACCCGCTTTACCTCGTCAATTGTTAAGGGTAATAAGTACTCTGCTGGGTGTGCACCCCGCTTTTGGTAATTTAAAAATGGGCCTTCTAAATGTACTCCGAGAATCTTCGCACCTGCTTGTTGACTGGGGATAATATCAGCCATGACTGCTAGCGATCGCTGAATC
The DNA here is from genome assembly GCF_020829445.1 of Nostoc sp. CHAB 5836. Lineage (GTDB taxonomy): Bacteria > Cyanobacteriota > Cyanobacteriia > Cyanobacteriales > Nostocaceae > Nostoc. The sequence goes on along the minus strand of NZ_JAIVFV010000032.1, from coordinate 39,222 downwards.
TTTTCTACTGAAGTTGTCACAAGTGTCGGTAAAAATCCATCTACCCCCACATCCCACAAAAATTTCGTTATTTTCTGGAGTATATGAGCATTTTCAGTCGTCAAATCAGGAAATGCCAATCCCAACGCACCGTTAATTTGCAAATCAACGCCACCCAATGATATCCAGTCGCCTGTTACATCTATTGCAGATGTAAATCTGTGCGCCCCTACTGTACCCATTGGCAAGATTTGCTCAATTATGCCCTCTTGATTCACCAAAATCATCTGCAAATCTTTGTAACCAGGCACTCTAGCATTGATAATATCTACGGCACTTTCTGTTACTTGAGTCATCACATTGGCGAGAAGATAGCTAAATTTGATTTTAGGTGCAATCTATATCAATGAATCAATAGACATCTGGTGAAAAAGAATCAGGACTTACGCAAAATCATGAAAAAACGAACCGCAAACGCGAGTGCGTCTCCCCCTGGGAGAAGGACGCAAAGGACACAAAGGAATAAGAGTTTCAGAGAGTTATTGCGTAAGTCCTAAGAATGTAGAGACGTAGCAGTGCTACGTCTCTACAAAGGTTCTGGGTAACGCATATTTAATTTCACCAGACGTCTAATTAAAGCAACGCCAATAGATGAGATGATGATCGGCATCACCTAGCTTCTATAAGCTAACTCAAACAATTTTGAATACTTCGGCTACGCTCAGTACAAGTTTTGAATTTTCAAATATTATGACTCCCCTAGTTGCTATTATCATGGGCAGCGATTCCGATTTGCCCATCATGAAAGATGCGATCGCAGTTTGTGAAGAATTTGGCGTTGAGAGTGAAGTGGCGATCGTTTCAGCTCACCGTACCCCAGAACGTATGGTGCAATATGCTCAACTCGCACACCAACGCGGTATTAAGGTAATTATTGCTGGTGCCGGTGGTGCTGCCCATTTACCTGGAATGGTAGCATCTTTAACTCCACTTCCTGTGATCGGTGTTCCTGTACCCACTCGTAACTTACAAGGTGTAGATTCCTTGTATTCTATTTTGCAGATGCCTGGTGGTATTCCTGTGGCAACAGTGGCCATCGGCAATGCCAAAAATGCCGGACTTTTAGCAGTACAAATCCTCGCAACTCATCAACCAGAATTGTTAGAAAGAGTACAACAATATCGCCAAACCTTATGTGAATCAGTAATTGCAAAGCAAGGGAAACTAGAACAACTAGGCTATGAGCAATATTTACAGCAAATGTCTTAAGTAGAGCGACGCAAATAAAGCTAGCTAAGGCTGTCATTTGTCATTTGTCCTTCGTCATTTATTTATAAGGGTTTAAGGTGTGTTTACGTTTCGTAATATAGGTTAGTTTATTTTTACCGACTTACTTATACCAATTCTTTGTGAAGTTGCATAGAATTTGACCCCACACGCCAGATGCACAACGAAGGGGAGACCCCTGTCCCCGCACTGGCTCCCCAAAGTCGCCCAACGAAGAGCAAAGAGGGTAAAATCCAGTTCCCTCCCCGATTTCGGGGAGGGTTAGGGTGGGGTTCTTTATGCCCAATGCCCAATGAAATTTTAAGATTGAAGCGATCGCTCCAGAATCATGCAGCATTCTGAAGTATCTTGATCCTGAGGCCTTAGTTAAAAATTGAGAGCTACACATCCATGTGCCAATTGCTCGGAATGAATTGCAATGTTCCAACGGATATTTGCTTTTCTTTTGAAGGGTTTTCTGCACGGGGAGGAAAAACGGATCATCATAGCGATGGTTGGGGCATTGCTTTCTTTGAAGGAAAGGGATGTCGAATGTTTTTAGATGCCCAACCTTCTGTTGCTTCTCCGGTAGCGGAGTTGGTGCGGAGTTATCCCATCCACTCAACCCACGTCATAGCCCATATCCGCAAAGCTACTCAGGGTGAAATTGCCTTACACAACTGCCATCCTTTCCGCAGAGAATTATGGGGTCAATATTGGGTGTTTGCCCACAATGGTAATTTGCCAAATTTTGAACTGGAAAATTTGGGCTTTTATCAAGCCGTAGGTGACACCGATAGTGAAAAAGCATTCTGTATGATCCTAGAAACACTGCGATCGCGCTTTCCTAAAGGTAAGCCTGACATCAAGGAACTATACCCTGTGCTGCAAGAAATTACGGACTTAATTGCAAAACTGGGTATATTTAATTATTTATTGTCAGACGGAGTACACTTTTTTGCTTATTGCTCAACTAAACTCAGCTACATTGTTCGCCAAGCGCCTTTTGCAGCTGCCCATTTAATTGACCAAGATATGACCGTAGATTTTCGAGAGGTGACTACTGAACGCGATCGCGTTGCTGTCATTGCTACCACTCCCCTGACAGATAACGAAGTTTGGACACAAATTCAACCGGGAGAATTACTAGTTTTTCAGGACGGTTTGCCCATGAAATATGCATTCAGTTAGACGGAACGTCGTAACGCACCAAATCCTTATGAAGGGTACGTTACGCTTCGCTAACCGCACCCTACAAAGCCTACAAAAATCTAATAATTACTCGAATTCTTCATCTGCGATCGCTTTTGGTATGTTAGGAACCTGGTTTATTCCCCAATCTTCGGGATAAATTCTTTTTTTGACAAATCGATGAAAACTTGAAAATTTCCAATCTTTGGGAGAAGCACACAAACCATGTTTGACAGGATTGTAGTGAATATAATTACAATGTGCGTAAAAATCTTCTTGATCACGAATTAAATGTTCCCAAAATCTCCTTTGCCATAAATTACTTTCTTGACGCTTTTGCCGTGACTTGCTAATCGGATATTCTAAACTGAGCTTATCCTCACAATGTTTTGTGACAAAAGTTTTAATCAGTCGCCAACGTGTAGAAAAATCGCGATCGCCATCGGGTAAAGTCCAAATACAATGTAAATGTTCGGGTAAAAGAATAAAAGCATCTATTGCAAAAGGGTACTTTTTGCGTACTTTTTCAATTCCTTCTCGAAGAGTGAAACGAGCAATATCATTACACAACCAAGGATAACGCTTGTAGGTAACAAGCGTAAAAAAGTATGTACCACCTGAAACTCTAAATCTTCTATATTCAGGCATATTTGTGAAAAAATCAGATTCTTCTCCATCAAGATAACCCTGTAGGGTGTGTGACGGCTACGATCAATCATGAAGCACAACGAAATAATCAAGTTTGCCGTCACGCACCAAATGCGATTCAATGAAAATGGTATGATAAATATATGGTGCGTTACGCTTCGCTAACCGCACCCTACAAGATTTGAGATTGTACGCTCTCCCTTACCTCTAAACCAAGCTTCCAAATTAGCTATTCCCTAGCAAGTTGCTTGATATACTAAGTAGGCAATCGCGATGCCTAGGTTGGACTGCGCCTACGCAATTTGATAGCTGAAAACGAAAGCATTTGTAATTCCTCACAGAACGGGTATAATCACCATATTCTTGATCAAGAATGTGAGGTTTTCTGGTATTTGCAACTAGATATCTGGAATAATCCAGTATTATAAACAGAATATAACTGTATTCCCATCAATTATTTGTAGATTTAGTGGAGGAAATGAAATGAATTTATGGCAACGCTCACTCAAAAGATTACAAGCGATGCCTCGGGTGGTCACTGAGCTACTTGCCTTGACTTGTACTGAGCGCAGCCGAAGTAGGGAAGTCGAAAGGAGCCGAAGTGGGGGCTACGCCGACGCTGAACATCGAACCTATCGGTTCAGACTAAATTCGCTCAAAAGCTTTGTATCACTCTTTTTAGTAGGTACTGTATTGAGTGTGGCCCTTGCCGCCTGCTCCGGTGGAACTGGGAGTAATTCTACCACAGAACCCCCTAATGCTACTCCTGTGGCTGCAACCAAGGATAATGTTGAATTAACTCTGGTTTCCTTTGCAGTTACCAAAGCGGCTCACGAAGCCATCATTCCCAAGTTTGTGGAACAGTGGAAGAAAGATCATAATCAAACTGTCACCTTCAAGCAAAGCTATGGCGGATCTGGTTCCCAAACTCGCGCCGTTATCGATGGTTTGGAAGCAGATGTTGTCCACTTGGCGCTAGCTGGAGATACCTCAAAGATTGAGAAGGCTGGATTGATTCAATCAGGGTGGGAAAAAAAAGTTCCCAACAATGGTATTGTCTCCAAATCAGTTGCAGCATTAGTCACCCGTCCAGGAAATCCTAAAAACATCAAGACCTGGGAAGATTTATCTAAAGACGGTATAAAACTAATTACTGCTGATCCGAAAACATCAGGAGTTGCTCGCTGGAATTTCTTAGCTCTTTGGAATTCAGTGATTAAAACTGGTGGAGATGATGCTAAAGCCACTGAGTTTGTTACTAAAGTGTACAAAAACGTGCCATTGCTGACCAAAGATGCCCGTGAAGCTACGGATGCTTTTTTCAAGCAGGGTCAAGGTGATGCCCTGATTAACTATGAAAATGAGATTATCTTAGCAGAACAAAAGGGTCAAAAGCTGACTGCGATTATCCCTGATGTGAATATCTCTATCGATAATCCCATCGCAGTGGTAGACAAAAATGTTGATAAGCACGGTACGCGTGAAGTGGCCGAAGGTTTTGTCAAATATCTATATACTCCAGAGGCTCAACAGGAGTTTGCAAAATTAGGATTCCGACCGACGGATGATACTTTGACCTTAAGTAAAGAAATTGCAGACAAATTTCCTAAAGTGAAAACTTTGGGTACAGTCGCAGATTTCGGCGCCTGGGATGGAATCGATAAAAAGTTCTTCGCAGATGGAGCTATTTTTGACCAGATTCAAGCCAAGAAAAAGTAATTTGTAATGGGCTACGCCCCGATGCGCTAATTCGTAATTGAAAGATAGACCAGCTACTCCCTTCCCCCTACAAGATTAGACATAGGAGTGAAAAAAAATGTAGAGACGTAGCACTGCTACGTCTCTACAAGGGTTCTGGGTAACGCATATTTAGGGCGAAAACTAGGGTTCTCAACTTAGATGAGGTTTAATTACGAATTACGAATACGGACAAAAACTTTTGTTAAATTTTTAATTTTTGACTATGACAACTGTATCTCCTTTTGTAGAAGTTGAATGCAAAACGCCATTCTGGAAGAAATTGGGGCGAGTTCCTTGGACTTGGCGAATCACCATTGGATACCTGACAGTAATGTTGTTTATCCCCATAATTGCCATGTTCCTGAAAGCAGGTACAGAACCTCCATCTAAGTTTTGGGCGATCGCAACCAGTGATATCGCATTAGCAACATACAATGTCACGTTTGTTACGGCAATCTTCGCTGCCTTACTCAATGGCGTATTTGGAACTTTGATTGCTTGGGTTCTGGTTCGCTACGACTTTCCCTTCAAATCCTTGATTGATGCCACCGTAGATTTACCCTTTGCCCTACCAACTTCGGTAGCAGGGTTAACTTTGGCAACAGTTTACAGCGATAATGGTTGGATAGGTTCACTACTAACACCACTGGGAATTAAAGTATCTTTTACCCGCACGGGAGTAGCGGTAGCAATGATATTTATCTCACTACCTTTTATTGTCAGAACTGTGCAACCCGTGCTTCAAGAAATGGAACATGAAATTGAAGAAGCCGCCTGGTGTCTGGGTGCTTCTCAATGGCAGACCTTCTGGAAAGTGATTTTGCCGCCTTTATTTCCCACCATTTTGACTGGTGTTGCCTTGGGTTTCTCCCGTGCAGTTGGAGAATATGGTTCAACTGTGATTATCTCTTCCAACACGCCCTACCAAGATTTAATCGCACCTGTACTGATTTTCCAGCGATTAGAGCAATATGATTATTCTGGTGCAACAGTAATTGGCATAGTTTTACTATCAATTTCATTGGTACTGCTATTAGCAATTAATTTCTTACAAGCATGGGCAAGGCGATATGACACTAGATAAGCCAAGTTTTCACTCATCTGCATCTGATACAAATATAGCCAAGACTAAAGAGCAAAAGAGTTGGATGCCAATAGTTTTGATTGGGATAGCGATCGCCTATTTAGCCCTAGTTCAATACATCCCAGCAATTAACGTTTTTGTCCAAGCTTTCAGCAAGGGAGTTGGGCCGTTTCTATCTAACCTGACGCGACCAGATTTTTTCCATGCAGTTTGGCTGACATTTTTGCTGGCTTTGATTTCTCTACCTTTAAATACGGTATTTGGTTTATGTGCAGCTTGGGCGATCGCTCGTCATAAATTTCCTGGACGCACCATAGTTTTGAGCATTATTGACCTACCTTTCTCGATTTCGCCTGTAGTCGCAGGATTGATGCTTGTGCTACTTTACGGACGGCAAGGGTGGTTTGGCCCTTGGCTCCAGGCACATGATATCAAGATTATCTTTGCCTTTCCAGGTATGTTGCTGGCTACAGCCTTCGTGAGTATGCCCTTTGTCGCGCGGGAAGTGATTCCTGTTTTAGAAGAGTTTGGCAAGGATGAAGAAGAAGCTGCTAGAACTCTAGGTGCAAAAGACTGGCAGATATTTTGGCGCGTCACCTTACCTAGTATTCGCTGGGGCTTACTGTACGGTTTAATTTTGACCAATGCCAGAGCAATGGGTGAATTCGGAGCGGTTTCAGTAGTATCTGGGAACATTGCTGACCAAACCCAAAGTCTACCACTGTTTGTAGAAGACGCTTACAAACAATACGAAACCGAAGCTGCTTTCTCTGCGGCTGTACTGTTAGCATTGCTAGCAGTAGTCACCTTGGTGCTGAAGGAGCTTTTAGAACGGAAAACCCGCATTAAAGATGTCCAATAGAAAAATTAAGCGATTATAGTTATCCCAATACGGTTCGGTTAAGATTTTCCCGCCTATGGCGACTCCTTTAAAAAAAAGGGGGGGCAGGGTGGTTTCATACAAGCAGAGAAAAACAACAACTGGGTTTCAAAGCCTCTCCCCGTTTCGGGGAGAGCTTTGGAGAGGAAACGGATTCGACTCAGAATTCCCAAGGATTATCACCAGGAACCTGTCATTTCTCGCCTGGTGTCTGACTATGGGCTGACTGTAAATATCACCGCAGCGATTTTGGGAGCCAATGCTGTCGGTGATGGTTGGTTTGACCTTGAATTACAAGGAACAGATGCACAAATTCAGAGGGGGTTAACCTATCTCCACGATTTAGAGTTGGAAGTTTGGGATGACAGTGACATACTCCTACACTGACTGAGTACAGTACAGTGTAGGCTTCTCACCCAATCCGGCTATTGCTTAGGAGGCGATGAGCTTTATTAGAGAGACGGAATGCCCTGCCGCCCCTATTTGCTAATTTTAACTTAGATTTGTTCGTTTTCTCCATGTTTCCCGACCGCGCTGTCGCATGGGTCGGGAAACTGTCGTCAACTCACTCGCAATTCATCCCACGCTCCTAAAAGTGAGACGTGGGGCTTCTTGCTGTTTCAGCTAAAGTAAGCGATTGGTAAATAAGCCACTCCACCCATTAAATCAGTGAACAGTTAACAGTTATCAGTTATCACAGTAACTCTCTCGGGGATTTGGCTTATCTTCAAAAGGATAGGACTTACGCAAGTGTCACAAAAAATAAAAGCTTTTAGTTTGTAGTAAGGACTACCCTACGGGAACGCTCCGCGAACAGCCCTGATGAAAGAGGACTAAAGTCCTGACTACAAACTCAAAATAATATGCCAGTTGCGTAAGTTTTAAAGGATATACCAAGTACCGTGATTATTTTGACGTAAAATACGATATCTTTGCTGTATAAATTCCAGCATTTTTGGGAAGTTTTTTTTGATAGTAGGCTCCTGAACATAATCAATAAAGATATAAGGAGGCTTTGATGAATCTAACTGCTCTAGAAGTTTGATCCATTGCTCAGGCAGAAAATATTCAAGTGCCCAACCACGTAGTGATGTTGCCTGAGTACGATTAGAGAAGTAATAAATAGACGGATCACCAGCTACATAAATCTCACCAGGAAGACTTCCTGGTTGCGAGATCAACTCAGCCTCTGAACGAAGGGATGGATATTTATCTCTAAAAATACTTTGATATTTCAATCGTGTATCTTCAGCTAAAGCAAAGTTGTGATTAACTAGAGAAACACTCTTTTTTGTAAGATTGTAAGATAAAGGTAAGAAAAATAAAAATATGAGCAGAATTGTAGTCATTGGGGAAGTCAATTGTTTTAAAGGTTGCCATAATACATCTAATCCTTTAGTTGCTAAAATACCCACAGGTACAAACAAGAGTAAATAATGGTACTCCCAAAATGCCCCACGTTGTAGAAAAATAACGGCACAAGCAAAAATACACCAGATAACAAGTAACAAAGTCAATGTATTCTTAGACTTCCGCAATGATATATCTATTGCAACAGTACCCACTAAAAGTAGAGGGTAAAAAGTATTTAAGAACCATTTTATTCCCGAAAAAAACTTACTTGGATCAAATGGAGAATTAGCAATAATCCGAGGTGGATATAAAAAGAATGTCTCATATAAAATTGATAAACTATTAAACCAAGCAAAATAGCTAAGAACTAATAGAAGAGGAAATATAATTCCTATGAAAGTTGGAAGACATATTCCTATAAAAACTTTTTGAAGTCTCTGTCGTTTAATTACAGAATATATTAATAGAGTTAGCCAAAGCGAAAGCAATATTAGTAATAATATAAATTTAAAAATGAGGACAATTCCACCAATCAAGCCTGACATTAAAAGTAGAAAAAATCTTTGCTTCCCTTCAACTTTAAAAGATTGATAAGTCAGCCAAAGACAAATGAATAAAGGAAAACCAACCAGTGCTTCCACTTGAGTGAGATGCCAAGCCCCTGAAACAGTATAGTAAACGCCAACCGTTAACAAAGGTACTAGACTTGCGATTATCTGATGCTGAAAATAGCTTTTGAGACTCAGCAACAATACTATAGAAAAAAACACCATGTAAATAAGTTCAAAGATATGAATGCCAATTTCATTAAAACCAAATAAAGTTCCCGCCAGAAAATAAAAGCAAAAAATCCCCGGTTGCTTTACATCCCAAAAATCACGATAGAGTACCTTTCCTTGTTGCATCTCCAAAGCGCCTAGCCTAAAAAATGCTTGATCTCCGTCAAATGGAAAAGGTAAATGTATAAGACCAATTAGGACAATCACAATCAAAACTATAAAGTCACTTCTATTGAATTTAGTAATACTAATCATGAAATTGTATAATTCAAGCTTAAGAGGTTGTTTGAAAAGTTTTTCACTGTGACTTTAGGCACTTTTGGATCCCCCCTAGCCCCCCTTAAAAAGGGGGAAGAATCAAAGCTGACAATTCAGGTTATGTGGAAAAGTCCACCAAAAACCTAACCCCCTAACCCCCTTCCCGATGCTCTAAGTGGGAAATTCAAAGTCTCTCTCCTTAAAGGAAGAGAGAAATAGAAGTGAGGTTTTCCAGATTGACCTGAATTGTCAGGAATCAAAGTCCCCCTTTTTTAAGGGGAGCCACTGCGGTCTTCTCCCTTGGCGCTAGCCTCTCCCCTTGGGAGAAGGGGAGACGCCAAGGGCGATAGCGCAGCGTTAGCGAGTCTGCGTTCGCTTTTAGCGTCTCGTAGAGAGCGTCTGGGGTCTCCCCAAGTGAAGCAAGTGGCGTGGATTTAGGGGGATCTAAAACGTTTTGTTACCGACAAGAGGACTTTTAAAACTTAGGAGAGATTTAGAAAGAGGTTTTCTAGATACCGTAAAAAGTGAGACTTGATATATGCAGTATGCCCACTATCATCTAAAATCTAACAAGATTATTACAACACCACTTAACCTGACTTCAGAAACCCTTTAATTAAGTACGTTGGTGCAGAAAAAAGTTAAGTATGTTACGAAACGTAAATAAGCTTAAAACCTTTACTAATGACCAATGACAAAGGACAAATGACAGCCTTAGCCAGTTAACTTTAATTGCGCCAACCTACTTACTTGATAATTGACCAATTGTTTAGCATTTTTTGGATCGGAGAAAAAATATGTCTAATGTGAGCATTGCAAAAGGTAGCTGCCTGTGTGGAGTAGTAAACCTGTCCACAACCCCTATGAATAATCAGGTGGGAGCGTGTCATTGTAGTATGTGTCGCACTTGGGGTGGAGGCCCTTTGTTAGTAGTTGAGTGTGAAAGTGATGTTAGCTTCTCTGGTGAAGAAAATATCGGAGTTTATCAATCTTCAGAATGGGCAGAGCGTGGATTCTGTAACAAGTGCGGTAGCCATCTATTTTACAAATTGAAACAAAGTAACCAGTATTTCATACCTGCTGGACTTTTTGATAACTGTGAAGATTTTGTTTTCGATCATCAGATATTCATTGATGAAAAGCCGAAATATTACTGTTTTGCCAATGAAACTAAGAATCTGACAGGAGCAGAGGTATTTGCACAGTTTGCACCTCTATCAGAACCGTAAAGATTGATCTTTCTAACTGAAGTTGACAGCAATGCGCAAGGTCTTGCGCCCCTACCGTGTGGTCTATTTACCTGAAAATTGCTGTAAGTTGACACCAATGATAAGTAAGTCGGTGAAAAAAAACAGAGCTATGTTACGAAAAGTAAATACACCTGAAACCTTTACCAATGACAAAGGACAAATGACAAATGACAGCTTTCACCAGTTAGCTTTATTTACGCCGACTTACTTAGATGTGCGCCCCAATTGCGTGTTCCATTGATGCCTGAAGGAATAAAAATGGTACAGGATAAAATCTTACTTCAGCCTGGTACTTTATGGACAAGTGTCAAACAACGGACTGAACATGGTTTAAAATGTGGGGCGTTGCTGTCGATCGCGACGGAATTTGAATTTGTCGAACAGGATAACGTGCGCTTTTTAGTACGGATTTTGTCTAACTTGAATCGCAAAAAAGCAGCCAAGGAGAAACAGGAAAAACAATCTGCTACATCTGGTCAAAAATTTAATCCTTTCTTACCCTACGAAGAGGATTTATTTGTGGCAAATATTTCCGATACTCATGTATGTATTTTAAATAAATTTAATGTTGTCGATGATCACCTGTTAATCATCACCCGTGCTTTCGAGGAACAGGAAAGCTTACTCACTCTGGAAGATTTTACGGCTATGTGGGCGTGTTTGGCTGATTTTGATGGTTTAGCATTTTATAACAGTGGTAAAATCGCAGGTGCTAGTCAGGGACACAAGCACTTACAATTAGTGCCACTACCACTTGCACCTTCAGGGCCGCAGATACCTATTGAACCTCTGCTAACATCAGCCCAATTTCATGAATCTAACCTAACTTTACCAAGACTTCCTTTCATACACGCTTTCGCACCACTAAATCCCCATTGGGTACAATCGCCATTTACAGGGGCACAAACAACATTGGAAGTTTATCGCACCTTGCTAGATGCAGTGGGTTTAGATGCAATGCAATTGGGTGCTTACAATCTGCTGATGACACGAGAATGGATGTTGATTGTACCGCGATCGCAGGAGCATTTTCAATCTATCTCTGTAAATTCATTAGGATTTGCTGGTGCTTTGCTTGTGCGAAACGCAGCAGAAATGGAGATTCTTAAAGCCCAAGGGCCGATGACCATTCTCAAAAATGTTGCTGTATCCTAAGAACCCCACCTCGCCAAAGCTACGCTTTGTCTCCCCTAAGAGGTTGAATGAACAAGTCTAATTTACTACTCACCGGGCGACTAGAAGTCGCGGCTATACAAACAAAACCCACCTCCGTGGGTTAAAAATAAGCTTTACCATTATTGGGTTCAACTTGTAAAACATTAGATACAAAAGCGATCGCCTAAATAATTCTTACCATGCGATCGCTCGTCTAATTGATGGCTGTTAATTTTCTCTCTAGGTCAAATAAGAAGCCGTGGATATATTCTTCAGTCCATTCGGCACCATAAAAGCGTTTAAACATCCCTCGTGCTGGGTCTTTTTCAGCCCGATATCGCAGGTATCGCAGTTGGGCTTGCTCAATGGCTAATAAATTTTGGGAATCTGTGACAGCTTCCGCTTGCTCTACGAAATCTAGATAAGCTTTCAAATAGTCTTTGAAAGCAGCAAACACTTGAGTTTCTACTACAGCCGTTTCTTGGGGACGAGTCCACAGAAAAGCGGGAGAGAAAAATGGTCGTGCTTCTTCGGGAAAATCTCCTCCCCAAGATAGATGCTGTTGATGGGCGTGGAAAATCGGCAGAATTGGTTCAGTATATTTTGCCTGATATGCTGGATCATCGCGAAATAAGGGCTGCATATCCAAAGCAATTAGATGTCCTCCAGGCAATGTCACCAAATCCGCCCCAAAAAAGGGTAAATCGTAGTTGAGGCGGGGGAAAATCACAAAATTCAGCACTTGCAGCGAATTGCCACCTTGTACATGAGCTGCACGAATTTGCCGTAATTTTGCGGTTTGAAACCCATAACTAGTGGTGACAACCTCTTCCTGATTTTTTCCCTTACCCACAACAGCACTCTTGGACTCAAACCCGGTGGGGATAGGATAGGGTTGTAAATCCAAGCGCGATCGCATATAGGCGATCGCATAATCGAGAAACGGCTGATAAAGCGTCACTTCGGTCATTTTTTGCTGACACCGACTGCTAAGGGAACAGCATCTTCAAATAAGAATTCATGGAGAAAGCGCTCTGCCCATTCATGACCAAAGTAACTGCTAAACAAACCAGATGCTGGATCTCGGTCTGCACTATATTGGTCATAATCTTTTTGGACTTTGACAATCCTCTGGATATCTTCAGGGTCTTGGAGCGGTTGGGCATCTGCTAACATTTGCCAATACAAGTTTAAATAATCCTGAAAAGCTTCAAATACCCGCGTTGCCACCGTTTCGGCATCTGTTTTGGCAAACAATAGGTACTTAGAAAAATACTGATTGGCATCGTAAAACTTCATTTCTAAGTTTTGCGCCAAATCCGGGTATTTATCATGGAGAGATTTGAGCTGAACTATATATTTTTTTTGATAATCTTCATCCTGGAATAAAGGCTGAAAATCAAGCACAATCAGATTTTTGACTTTACCAAAGGATAAAAAATCAATCCCTAACAGAGGTAAATCGTAGTGATGACTCGGATAAACCACGCTGTTAAAAATTTGAGCGCTTTCCCCAGCATCAATGTAAGTATAGCGAATTTTCCGCAACTCTTGACATTGGTAACACCAACTGCGAATAGTTGCTGGGTTTCTGCCGCGATCGCTAACTTTGAATTCCAAACCAGGGGGAATGGCCCTACTTTGTAAATCAAAACGCTGAAATAGCTCTTTTTCTAAAAATTCCAGGAAAGGCTTATACATGGAACATGATTTGTTAACCCTTGCATGAAAATAAGTGATGGCAATCATGCACGTCTCATTTATGAGAAACAAAGCAACATTCCTTAATAGCCCATTCGGCATAAGAAAAGACTTGTTGCAAGTTCTCCCTCATCTCCCCCATCTCCCTCATCTCCCTCATCTCCCTCTTCTCCCTCATCTCCCTCATCTCCCCCCTCTCCCCCATCTCTATTCCTTAGCATAATTGCGACTGATCATTTGCTCCAAGACTTCTTGGGAAACACAACGACGCTCAGAACAATAAGTCATCAAGTTGACTCCGTTCATCATTCGCACGGTACTCACCCTAACGCGAAAATCATCCGTAACAAACCAACAACGTTCCTGACCTTGATTATTGTCATAGTCAGTATCAATCGTCAGCACTCCATCATCAGCAAACCTATACCGACTCACAACCGGAATACTCTCAACATAGCCTTGGTTGCGGATCAGTTTTCCAGAACGCCTGGTTTCGTCAGGAACATCAACCAAAATGGCAGCATTATCGGTATTGGGTAGCCTGGTATCTAAGTTAGCTTGCCATGCAAAGCTAGCACCACCTGTTGCTTTAGTCGAGTCTATTCCTTGCGCTGTACAGACTTCTTGGACTTTGGGATCATTCTTTTCCATAACTTTAATAATCAAATTCGACTCCCCCGACTCATCCGCCGCCGAGTCAAAATGATGAACGGAGCGTTCCGTAAACCATGTCCCCTCACTTTTACGGAAGAAGTCGATCATTGTCAAGGGCGGTATTAGATACATCTGTTTTGAAACCTCGTTTGATCAAATTTTGGCGTTATTGAATACTGAGTGATGAGATGAAGTCCCCATTTAGCTAAAGTGTAGGATAACTCCAAAAGTTATATTTTAATCAGCTGATGACAAATAGTGAAATTCAACTTATTACTAGCGATGCCTACGGTAACGGCTTTGCCCAACACCCCAGTCCAACTTCAGAAATCTTAACAGCCCTGAAAGCAGGAATTCCTCTGGATTCGGTCGATTTGTACCAATTCAATCTCAGGGAACTAGATTTACGGCAAGCTAACTTGAGTAAAGTCAGGCTACTAGGAGCCGATCTCAGTCAGGCGGTCTTGAGTAATGCCAATTTGAGTGGGGCTGATTTGCGAGGCGCTAATCTGCGAGGAGCCGATTTGAGTGGGGCTAATTTGCAAGGAGCCTATTTAAACCGTGCTAATCTCCAGCAAGCAAATCTCAGTGGTGCAAATTTGGAGGGAGCTAAACTCCAAGTAGCACGTTATGATGCACATACGAAATGGCCGCAAGAATATAACTACAAGGCTTCGGGAGCAGTGGGGCCAGGTGCGAATCTGAATGGTGCTTTTCTCAATACAGCTTCTTTACGATACGCAGATTTGCAAGGCGCTAATCTGCGTGGAGCTTACCTGAGTGGCGCTGACTTGACAGGAGCCAATTTGCAAGGTGCGGCTTTGAGTGGCGCTGATCTAACAAAAGCTTATTTGACAGGGGCTTGCTTACGGAATGCTCGATTGACTGGAGCGGATTTGCGGGATACAGACCTGCGAGCAGCTGACTTCAGTGATGCAGAGATGGAGCATCTTCAAAGTATTGCTGGAGCAGATTTTACTCTTGCCCAAGGACTTACACAAGCAACTAAAGCCATGCTTTCTAGCCGTCCACATTCAGAACTCGATGTTTGGAACGCTTACACCCGCACGACAACTCGTGAGAGTTTGAGTGCTTGAGCAAGCTAATTACTAGTAGACATCTCCGAAAATGTAGAGACGTAGCACTGCTACGTCTCTACAAGGGTTGTGGGTAACGCATATTTAATTTCTACCAGATGTCTAGTACAGGTCGGCGTAAATAAGCAGACCATTAAAAAGCCCTAAAGAGCTTATTCCATAATACTTTTGACTTTTGACTTTTGACTTTTGACTTCCGCCTTGCGGTACTAGTGTTCTGTCCCCTTAATTTGATTGTGGTAACAAGTCTTCTAAAGCAGCTCCGACAACTCGGTGATCTTCATCTTGTCTGAGTTGGTTCAGGGCTGCTTTTGCATTTGGCTCGTCAAATCGTTTGAGGGCATAGCTAACTCGCACACGCATCCGCCAAGATTCATCATTCACCAACGTTAGTATTTGAGATAATGCCGCAGTATGTTGGTTAGAATTCGCTAACAAGCCGAGTGCATCGACAGAGGATTCCTGAACTGTGAAATCTTCATCTTTTAAACCCTGAACGCAGATATCAAATAGTTCTTCAGGGCAATCCATTTCAGCGATCGCCGCCAAAATGCTCCGTCGTACAAGCCAGTGGTCATCCTGATAAAATGCCAAAACTAGATGAGAAACTGCGACTCTGCCAAATAGCGATAAAGAATTAGCCGCCTCAGCTCGCACGTTGGGCGTATCGTCGAATTTCATAATTTGCATCAAAGCCGCAAAAGATTCGGCTGATTGTTGATTACCCAAACCCCTGGCGACAAAAGAACGCACCAAAAATTCTGAGTCATGAAGTTTACTCGTTAGCAGAGGAACTGCAACTTCTGACTCATAATGATCGAGGGCAGCGATCGCCTTCAAGCGATAGTGAAAATCTGGGTTCTTCAATTCAGTTTGAATTTTATCGATTTCCATAGGTGCATTTAGTAGAGCTTTTCTTTACTTTATTTTACAGATGTCACCAAATGGCGATCGCATTCTAAAATAATGGGTATTTGTCATTTGTCATTGGTCATTGGTCATTTGTCATTGGTCATTTGTCATTGGTCATTGGTCATTGCTTATCCTCCCCCATCTCCCTCATCTCCCCCATCTCCCTCATCTCCCTCATCTCCCCCATCTCCCTCATCTCCCTCATCTCCCCCATCTCCCTCATCTCCCCCATCTCCCCCATCTCCCCCATCTCCCCCATATCCTAAATCAATGACTCAATTAACCGAAACCGTCAAAGAATTAATAGCCAAAGCTCGAATTGTTAGCTTTGCAGAGTGGGAACAGTCCCATCCAAAAGCCGCAATCGCCATATTCCAAGCTGCGGATGATGCTTTTCGCTACCTGGACGACGAAGATTTATCCCAAGTTAAAACCTTGTCACCCGATAATTCTGAGTTGATTCCTGTTGCTCAATTATTACGCGATCGCGCAGCCGAAATCGTTGATGAAGCTAGGGAGCAAGTTTTAGCGACTTATCCCGAAATTACCCAGGCTGGAGGCGGCCTTTATCCACCGGAACGCGCCCAAGCTTGCTGGCGAGATTTTTGGCATTTTCTTCGCTGTATTACCTATGGCATCGCAGGTGGTCACACTAAGTATACCAATCCCACAGGACTGCACTATATGAATTTGCTCTATCAGGAATTACAAGTTCCTTTAGAAGCAATGCTTTTAGGCTTAAAAGGCATCAAGGCTGCTAGTTTGAAACGCTGCCAAAGCAATCAGCAGGAAACTCTTGCTCCCTATTTTGACCATTTAATCAGCCAACTGGCTACTTTCCAAATTCCATAAGTTAAGTGGACTTAAAACCTCGCTCGAAGTCAAGGGAAAAAATCCGCATCATCGCAAGGTAGGTTGAAACCCCACCCCTAGTGGGTGGCTTATTTCCCTGTTAAGAGTTGAGAGTTCCCTTTCATTCTTGCCTACTTACCGATATGAGCTTCGGTAACTCAGCACAATTACTCCCTTCCCCCTACAAGATTACCTATTAATTTTTCTCTCTCTTCCTTGGTGTCCTTGGCGTCCTTCTCCCAGGGGGAGACGCACTCGCGTTTGCGGTAGCCTGCGGCAAGCCGAAGCGTCTACGTAAAAAAAATTAGGTATTCTTCTGGCAGGAAGGGAGTAGTACTCTTACTCAAAGGAAGAAAACAATACCATCATCTGTATCCCAATCCTAAATGCAATACTAAAAAAAAGCTGAAATTTCTCTAAAGTATGATTTAACTTCACAAATTTTAATAAATATGGCTTCACCATCGTATCAGAATGTGTAAAGGCAAAGGATGTAAAAACTTAAAATCATTAAGACTAATAAGGATTTAAAGTCTGTATGGACTGTACTTCGTCACAATGATGTAAAGTTTTTTAACATTTGCTGAATATCGTTCTCATAAAATTTAGTTGTTAACTGGGAGATAGTTGGAATGGCTTTCGGACCAGCATCACGATTAGGGGTCGCTCTGTTTGAAGATACCGATCCTATTGATCTGTGGCCAAATCGCTCTAATGAGGAAGTTGAAACCGTAATTAACTCCGTCTATAAGCAAGTTCTAGGCAATGCTTATGTAATGGAGAGTGAGCGGCTTGCCGTTCCTGAATCTAAACTCAAACAGGGTGAAATCAGCGTTCGCGAGTTTGTACGTCAAGTCGGAAAGTCCGAGCTTTACCGATCGCGGTTTTTTGATAGCGCCCCCCGCTATCGCGCGATTGAATTAAATTTCAGGCATTTCCTTGGGCGTGCGCCATTAGATCTAGAAGAAGCGCGTATACACAGCACTATTCTGGATACAAAAGGCTTTGAGAGTGAGATTGATTCCTATCTAGATAGCGACGAATACCAAGAAACCTTTGGGGAAAACATAGTCCCTTATATTCGGGGCTACAAAACCGAAGCTATCAAGAGTTTGGTTCAGTTTACCCACTTATTCCAACTGGTACGTGGTTCCTCTAGCAGCAGCCTGAAAGGTGACTTAGCTGGCAAACAACCAAAATTGAACAGTCTGCTAATTCAAAGCACACCTACCCCCGTAATTTCACCAGCTAGCAAGGGTGCTGCATTCCGCAACCCGACATCTGCTCCTCGCACCCGTCAAGGTGTAGGATCTGGTGAGGATGGTAAAGTCTATCGGGTTGAAGTCACTGGCTACAAGGCAAATGTGGTAAATAGCATTTCCAAGTTTCGCCGCAGTAACCAGGTGTTTTTCGTGCCATACAATCAGCTTTCACAAGAGTATCAACGGATTCACAAGCAAGGTGGTGTAATCGCCAGTATTACTCCTGTAAACTAGAGAATCAATCTACAAACTCAGCTTGGGAAAAAGATAAATGGGAAGCATCGTTATAAATTCCCCGAAAGTGGAGCTATGGCAAACTAGCTCGAATGAAGAAGTGGAAGCGGTGATTAGAGCCGTGTATAAGCAGGTTTTGGGTAACGCTCACTTGTTAGAAAGTGAGCGACTCGTGAATGGTGAATCACAATTGCGCGATCGCAAAATCACCGTGCGTGACTTTGTGCGAGTCGTTGCCAAGTCTGAGATTTACCGGGCCCGTTTTTTTGAAACCACTGCTCCCTATCGGTTCATTGAACTAAACTTTAAGCATCTTCTAGGTCGTGCGCCTCTAGATCAGACAGAGGTTTCTGAGCATATCTGTCGTACCGTTGAAAGCGGGTATGATGCCGATATCGACTCTTACATTGATAGCGATGAGTACCAAGCTGCCTTTGGCGAAAATACTGTACCCTACTATCAGGGAAACAGTAGCCAGGTAGGGCAAAAGCAGGTCGGTTATAACCGGATTTTTAGTCTTGTCCGTGGTGTAGCTGAAACCTCAAGTGCCATCAAGTCCTCTCAGTTGGTGTATGCAGTCGCAACCAACAGCGCTAGCAAGATTACCTCACCCTCTGCGGTTGGTAGTACTGAAAAGAGGTTTAAAATCCTCGTTCGGGGTGGAAGTGGAAAATTTGACAATCCTCGCCGTCGTGCTACAACCGAGTACATCGTTCCTGCTAATAAGATAACACCACAAATTCAGTGGATTAATCGCAATAATGGGAAGATTGTGAGCATCACAGAGATTGTTTAAGGATAGGACTTACGCAAGTGTCACAAACAATAAAAGTTTTTAGTTTGTAGTCAGGGCTTCAGCCCTGATGAAAGAGGACTAAAGTCCTCACTACAAACTAAAAATAATATGCCAGTTGCGTCAGTCCTAAAGGAATAGAAATTGGGGATTAGAGATTAGAGATTGGGGAAGAATTTCCATCGTACTCAGTCTCCACTCTCTAATACCCAGTGTTGATCATTCATCAAAAGTTAACCAAAGCGATCGCTGATCTGGGGTTTGATCAATTACGCCGTTAGTTGTCATATCCAAAGATATTTAACGCAATTTAACAAACTAAAGTTTTACAAAAGCTAGTTAGTGGCAAAAAACTGACAACTGATGGCAAATTCCACCTCTATAGCGCTTCTCCAATGGAAGCAATACACTCTGATACCAATTTAATATCAAGCTGCATAATAAAGAACCCCACCCTAACCCTCCCCGAAATCGGGGAGGGAACTGGATTTTACCTTCTTTGCTCTTCGTTCGGCGACTTTGGGGAGCCAGTGCGGTCTTCTCCCTTGGCGCTAGCCTCTCCCCTTGGGAGAAGGGGAGAGGCTTTGAGTCTTACTCCCCAACGCTAGTAGGGAAGGGGCTGGGGGTTAGGTCTGTATTCCATGCAATTGCGCCAACGTACTTATAAGGGATAGGATGCTTGGAAATTTCATTTAATTAGAGTTTTTCAGGAGATACCTCAATGTCACTTTGGGCTATTGATTCACCTAAGATTGAACTGCGTCCAAACACCAGCGAAAGTGAATTACAAACACTAATTCGGGCAGTTTATAAACAGGTTTTGGGCAATGCTCACTTGTTGGAAAGTGAGCGACTAGCCAGTATTGAATCGCAATTGCGCGATCGCAAAATCAACGTCCGCGAATTCGTCAAGCGCGTTGCGAAATCAGAGCTTTATCAATCGCTGTTTTTCAACTCTTCTTCCCAGTATCGGTTTATTGAACTCAACTTCAAACACCTACTAGGCCGTCCTCCTGCTGATCAGGCAGAAATTTCTGAACACGTGCGCATCTACAACGAACAGGGCTATGATGCTGAGATCGAATCCTATATCGATAGCGACGAGTATCAGCAGAATTTTGGCGAGAATATTGTTCCCTATGTTCGCAGCACTACCTCCCAAATCGGAATTAAGAATGTTAGCTTTAACCGCACCTTTACCTTAGTGAGAGGAGTAGCTAGCAGCGATCGCGATCGCAAAGCCAAACTGATCAGCGATATCGGTTCCAATTTACCCACATCCATCAAGGCTCCCGTTGCTGGTTCTAGTGTCAGCAGCACCAACAAACGCTTCTTGATTAAGGTAGTCAAAGGTGTAGCTAATGTCCGTAGTCGTCTGGGAAACCTGGAATATCTAGTTAACTACAACCAACTGTCTGAACAAGTGCAAAACATTCATCGAATGGGCGGTAAAATCACCAGTATCACTGAAGTTGCTTAGGGAATATCCCAAATGTGCCATTCCCTTGATAGCCCTCATCTCCTAACCGCGAATGCCATGTTTGGAATTCGGGGAACTAGAATTATGTCTCCCCTCTCCCATCTTTGGGAGAGGGGCTGGGGGTGAGGGAAAAGATTTAAGCAAAATTGGAATTTGTAAGCTACTTTTTAAAATCATTTTTCTAATGGAAATTACTGAATTCTTTGAACTTTCAATTGGACGATGGCGATCGCAGCGTAGCGGTCATCATTTAGCATTCGCCCACTTTGAACAAGTCTTATCTAACATTGACATTGAGTCTCTACCCACAAATGATCCGGCGGTGCTAGCAATCTGTCAATTGTATGACACTGACCCCGCCACTATCACCCACCCTTTTCGGATGACTTGGGAAGGTGAATCAGACTGGGACGATAAACCAATCTCTGGTAGTACTGTGCTGGTGCCAATTCCCGATGTCGAAAATCCTTCTAGAGGAAAACTCTTGCGGGATCAGGGATACGCTGAAACAATTCCAGCAGTGGCTAAATATCATCTCAGTGACGATGGTATTTTTACCTTGCTAACAGAGTATGACCTCGCTGCTGCTGAGGAGCGAATTTGGTTTGCTAACCCAAATCTGCGATTTCGCGTAGCGACGATTAAAACCGGTGATGGCAAAGGCGTGACAACAGCTTCCTTTTCTTCAGAGATTCGCTCTTTGTCAAGTTCAACAAGTTAATAAATATCAGGTTAAAACATAAAAGGATGCAAGCTCCTAAATTTATTTATGAGGATTGTAATCCGTGACTTTTGAATTCGGAGCGAAGCGACGTGACGATAGCGCCCAGTGAATCTAGCACCAATGCTAGCGATTTGCTCACTTTAGCCTGTTGGATGGCAGGAGATTTTAGCAATTACCAGCAATCTTTTGCAAATCCGCAACTTTACGCCCACATTCACATTTATTTTCGTCCTTTACCGATTGAATTTTTTTCTGCCATCGGTTTTTATTCTGAACAAGCATATGACCACGATTTATGGACACCCTATCGCCAGGGAGTACATAGACTAGTCGATTTAGGCGATCGCATTTATATCGAAAATTACAGCTTGAAAGACCCTATGCTTTATGCAGGTGCTGCTCGTGAATTAGATATCCTCAAAACCATCACCCCAGAGACCATCGAACGGCGTTATCACTGTTCAATGGTTTTTCAACGAGAAGGTGAAATGTTTCGAGGTAGTGTAGAACCGGGCAATCAATGTCTGATTAAGCGCAATGGATGCCAAACATATCTTGTCAGCGAAGTTGAAGTAACCGAGGGGACTTGGATAAGTCTAGATAAAGGTATGGATATTGAAACCCACGAGCAAATATGGGGATCAACTGCTGGCCCATTGCGGTTTGAAAAACGCGAAAGTTTTGCTGATGAATTACGTGCGGTGAGCGCATTATGTTGATTCAGCTTCAATCTGTTAAAACCAAAATGTTACCTCCACTAGCTGAAAAAAAGATGCGTTGCTGGATTCGCAGCCGTCACTTGATTTGTTCGGGTAACTTTTTCATCTTCGAGACGTTAGAATACACGACGATTGAGAGATTCTCTGAATGTGTCGCTTCTTTAGGAGGAACAATAATATCCGTTGACCCCATTAATAAAATTTGGATGGGGGATCATCGTCAAGTTATTTTATATCAGGCAAAAGCTAGTTTACATACGCCTCATCATACTTTGAAACAATACTGGATAAAATACGGTGGTTTCTACACGAGATTTGATGAGCGGGCTTGAGAGTTACGATCCTGGGGAAGTTCTTCTGACAGGCTTCGACACTCCAATTCAACATTAAGTTTTGAGTTTTTAATTTTAAATACTCCCCAAGGGGGTTGACGGCTAATTGTTAATATCTAATTGCTAATTTTTGATGATGATTAGCTGTTGGTTATTAACAGTTAGCCGTCTAAGTTTGTTAGAAAATGTCACGAAAAAAGTCCCCAAAACTTGATAAATTAATCCTGGCTGTGAAGGCAGGGCTATTTCATTCTAGACATAAACCAATACGCTTGGGTTAAGGCTAAAACTCTGAGTAAAAGTCAGTTTTTTTAACGAACCGCAAACGCGAGTGCGTCTCCCCTTGGCAGAAGGACGCCTTCGCGCAGCGTCTCGTAAGAGAAGGACGCAAAGAGAAGAAAGAAATGCTTAACTGAACTGTATTGGGGTTTGTTGGGTTTCACGACCTTCAACCCAACCTACAATTATCCTTAACCCAAGCGTATTGGACTATAACCTTGTTGAGTAAGTCGGCAAAAATAAACCAAGCTATATTACGAAACGTAAATACACGTTTAACCCTTATAAATGACGAAGGACAAATGACAAATGACAGCTTTAGCCAGTTAGCTTTATTTGCGTCGCTCCACTTAAGTGGTTTCGTTGAAGCAAGAATCCCCGTCGATTTATCGCGGGGAGAGTCATAACTCCATAACCGTACGATAATGTGCTTCCATTTGTGCGACGGTTTCAGACTTACGCTTAGTTTCCCATTGACTGCGATTAAATAATTCTTGTCGCAATTGATCAACGTTAATTGTTGTCACTTTACCATCGGCAACAATTTGCTTGCCATTCACCCAAGCACTATCAACAACATTAGTAGGACGACCTAAGACTAATAAGCCAATGGGATCTGTACGGGGTAATAATGATAAATTGGTGAGGTCATAAAGTACCAAGTCAGCTTGTTTGCCAACAGTTAAAGAACCCAATTTGTCTGCAATATTCAATCCTTTTGCACCTCCCAATGATGCCATTTCCACTGCTTGCCGGGGTGTAATCCAATGCTGATAATCTGAGTCTGTAACGTTGTGTAAGATTGAACCAATTTTGATCGCTTCTAACAAATCTTGAGAGTCGTTACTCGAAGCACCATCACAACCAAAAGTGACATTTATTCCAGCTTGGCGATATTTTAAAATCGGGGCTATGCCACTGCCTAAACGCAGATTACTTAAGGGGTTATGAACAACTGTAGATTGAGTTTCGGCAAGGATGGCGATATCAGCATCATTTAACCAGACGCAATGAGCAAGTGTTGTGCGTTGGCGTAGCCCGTTGTAGACATCGCTCAAAAACCCGATTCTTTTAAGATGTGTAACAGCAGTACAACCGTACTTTTCTTGGGCAAGTTTTTCCTGTGCTTTAGTTTCGAGTAAATGAGAGTGACGACAAAGATTATAGCGATCGCTTAACTCGATACATCCCTCAAATAAAGCATCCGTACATAATTGTATCCCTGTTGGTGCAACTAAAATACTCACACCCTCGTCCGGGCGATGAAATTGTCGTACCGCCTCTTCAATAATTTCCAATGTTGCCGCAGTTGAGCGAAAATAAGGCTCATGACTTTGGGCTGATTCCCCAGATGGTATACCTGCGGTCAGGGATTCATCTTGAATTAGAGGGGCGATAAAGGCGCGAATTCCCACTTCTGTGTAAGCGCGAACTGCAATGGCGATGGTTTCTAACTCAAGTCCGGGAATTAACACCAGATGATCTACCACACTCGTCCCGCCCGAAAGTAGGGTTTCCACCGCAGTACCCAAGGCCCCCAGATAAATCTGTTCCGGATCGAGAGGGGCAAAATCATACAGTTCTGCTAACCATAATTCTAAAGGGAAAACTGACATGATCCCCCGTTGCCACATCTCTGATGAGTGGGTG
This sequence comes from Nostoc sp. CHAB 5836, assembly GCF_020829445.1. Taxonomy (GTDB): domain Bacteria; phylum Cyanobacteriota; class Cyanobacteriia; order Cyanobacteriales; family Nostocaceae; genus Nostoc. The sequence continues at coordinate 14,950 of NZ_JAIVFV010000032.1, read as the reverse complement.
TGAGCATTGAAAAAGCCTGGTAGCAACAGTTTATTTTTACCATCTATGGCAGTGCCGATTACTTGTAAATTAGGGGAAATGGCTGCAATTCTACCATCTACAATCTGTACATCTACCGTTGCATAATCATCACTGGCGGCAATCAAAACATTCTCAATCGTAAAATTGACCATATTTAACCTTGATTAAGTAATTGTATTTTCAACTGAATTTCAAGTTACAAAATAGAGAATGGTGTTGGGTATTGCAATTTTATGAATTTACCATTACGGACATTGGGAGTTGCACCAAATGCGTGGACAGTGAATGATGCGATCGCAGATATTACTCGTCCTCAAAAGATCCCACAACCCGTTATTTTATCAACAGAAACTAAAATCCTGCGCCTAGACTTGGCAAAAACTGCTATCCTCGTCATTGATATGCAAAACGACTTCTGTCATCCTGATGGTTGGTTGGCGCATATCGGCGTGGACGTAACTCCGGCGCGTCAGCCGATTGAACCTTTGAACAACTTACTTATCGAACTGCGTGAAGTTGGTGTTCCGGTAATTTGGGTAAATTGGGGAAATCGTCCCGACTTGCTCAATATTAGTGCTAGTTCGCGTCACGTCTATAATCCCACAGGAGAAGGCGTGGGATTGGGCGATCCACTGCCAAGCAATGGTGCTAGAGTACTGATGGCAGGTAGTTGGGCCGCAGCAGTAGTAGACGAACTAGAACAACTTCCCGAAGATATTCGTGTGGACAAATACCGCATGAGTGGATTTTGGGATACGCCATTAGATAGTATCTTGCGGAATTTGGGAAGGACAACATTGTTTTTTGCTGGTGTGAATGCTGATCAATGTGTGCTAACCACGTTATGTGATGCCAACTTCTTAGGATATGACTGCGTGTTAGTTAAAGACTGTACCGCTACCACTTCTCCTGAATATTGTTGGATGGCGACATTGTATAACGTCAAACAATGCTTTGGTTTTGTCACCGAATCGCAAGGGATTTTAACAGCGCTGCAAAACAGTCAGAAACCCCACGCCTAAAGGCGGGGGCTTGAAAAAGCCCACATCTGACCAGACTAAGCCTTAAGTGGCTACGTTAGAGGCAAGAGTTCAAGACCTACCAAGGGATGCGAAGCTAGTTCCTTGCTCTAGAACCGAACGATTAAACAGGCTTAAAGGGTTAAACCAGTGTCGCGCGTGAAAGTACCGACCTCTAACATTGTCAAAGCTAACATTACCCGAAAGGAGGCACTTTATGTGCAAAGTATTTGTTTTAGACACCGAAAAAAGACCATTAAACCCAATTCATTCAGCACAAGCAAGACTTCTATTAAGAAACAAAAAAGCAGCAATATTTAGACGCTTTCCGTTCACCATTATTCTCAAAGAATCAAAGCCTGAATCACCTATATCACCACTCAGACTAAAGATTGACCCTGGCGCAAAAACAACTGGAATTGCATTAGTTAACGATTCAACTGGAGAGGTCGTCTTTGCAGCAGAATTAAAACATAGAGGCTTTGCCATCAGAGATGCTTTAACTTCTAGGCGACAATTAAGACGTAGTAGACGGGCAAGAATTACTCGTTACAGGAAACCAAGATTCAAAAACCGCCCACATCGAGATGGATGGTTAGCACCAAGCTTACAAAGTCGTGTTGAAAATATCAAAACTTGGGTTGAAAGATTACGTAAACTTGCACCAATCAAAGCCATTAGCCAGGAATTAGTTCGCTTTGATATGCAGCTAATGCTTAAGCCAGATATTCAAGGAGAAGAGTACCAACAGGGAACTTTAGCTGGCTACGAAACCAGAGAATATTTACTTGAAAAATGGGGTAGACAATGCGCTTACTGTGGCATAAAAGACATTACCTTTCAAGTTGAACATATTCATCCCAGAGCAAAAGGAGGCTCAAATTCAATTACAAATATCACTCTAAGTTGCGAGAAATGTAATATTAAGAAAGGCACTAAAGACATCAAAGAATTTCTCAAAAAAGACCCAACTAAATTAGAAATAATCTTGAAGCAAGCCAAAAGACCTCTGACTGATGCAGCCGCAGTTAATGCAACTAGTTTTGCATTACTATTCGCTTTAAAAGCAACTGGCTTGCCAGTAGAAACAGGTTCAGGAGGCTTGACTAAGTTTAATCGTAGCCAACAAAAGATACCAAAAAGTCACTGGGCTGATGCTGCTACTATCGGCAAGTCAACCCCCAAATTGATTATTAAAGGTATTAAACCATTGTTAATTACAGCTAATGGTCACGGTACTCGCCAAATGTGCGGTACTGATAAATTTGGAATTCCTTGTCGTCACCGCACAAATAAACAAATCCATTTTGGTTTTCAAACCGGAGACATCATCAAAGCGGTTGTTACCAAGGGAAAGAAAGTTGGCGAATATATTGGACGTGTTTTATGTCGGGCTACGGGTAGTTTCGATATCGCTACTAAGGCGGGAAGAATTGCTGGTATCAGCCACAAGTATTGTTCAGCAACTCATAAAAAGGATGGATATAGTTATGCTTTTTGAAGCCAACTTGACGGCGAATAAATTCGCCTACGCCTTGCCCCCATGCTTGAAAGCAGGGGCTTCCACGGCGAGAGGTGTCTGGTGAGGAATGACTCAATTTTGGACTTCGGCTTACCTCGACTCCGCTCGGCACGAGTCGCTCAGTCGAAGGATTTTGGATTTTAGATTGACCCTATGCATGAATCCTCTTTCTTTGATTAAGAATTTTAGATTTTAGATTTGTTCTCGTGTTTAAACTCACTTGCTCTCAGACCTTCTTAAATTTTGGACTTTGGTGTGAGCGCTTAGTCGAAGCTTTGGAATTATTCAATCCCAAATCCAAAATTTAAAATCTAAAATTCTAAGTAGGTAGGCGGGAATAAACCAAACTATATTACTAAAAGCAAACACGCCAAAAACCCTTACCAATGACGAATGACAAATGACGACCATCACCAGTTAACTTTAATTGCGCCGACCTACTTGTGATTTAGAGATACAACTAACAACTCAATATTCAGGACTTGGATTTTAGGAATTTTCGTACCCATCGATAACTTCAGAGGGGATAAATAAATGTACGCTACTCGTTGTGTAATTCCGGTGATCAAATCTCCCAAAGATTACCAAGTATATCGCATCAGTCCCAACGACTCTAATCGATTAGCAATTATCTTCGATTCGACAAATGCGAATACTTCTTTGACTTGCTGCATAGAAATTTTTGATGTTGGTGGACAAACACCGCCAAATCGCCATCAGTGGGCCGTGGAAATGTTTTTTGTCCTCAAAGGGGAAGCGATCGCTATGTGTGACGGCAAGAGTGCCATAATCAAAGCTGGAGATAGTTTATTAGTGCCTCCTACTGGTACTCATTTGATTAAAAATACTGGTTCTACTCGCTTGTACACTTTGACCGTTATGGTTCCCAATGAAGACTTTTCGGAACTAATTCGCAGTGGTATTCCGACGGAGTTAGATGCAGAAGACATGGCAGTATTGGGCAGATTCAATGCTTTGATGCCTTGTTAAAATAATTCGGAATTCGTAATGACGCTCCTGCGTCGCTACCACTACCCTCACGTAATTCGTAAGACATAGGAGTGGAAAAGAATTGTTTTGACGTAGCAGTGCTACGTCAAAACAAGGGTTCTGGGTAACGCATATTTAATTTCACTAGATGTCTATAATACCAATTCTGCTTCAAAGTCTCTCTCCTAAAAGGAGAGAGATTTAGAGAGAGGTTTTCCAGATTACTTGAATTGTCAGATAAGTCAAGATATATCAAGTGACATACTTCTACACTGACTGAGTACAGTACAGTGTAGGCTTCTCACCCAATCCGGCTATTGCTTAGGAGGCGATGAGCTTTATTAGAGAGACGGAATGCCCTGCCGCCCCTATTTGCTAATTTTAACTTAGATTTGTTCGTTTTCTCCATGTTTCCCGACCGCGCTGTCGCATGGGTCGGGAAACTGTCGTCAACTCACTCGCAATTCATCCCACGCTCCTAAAAGTGAGACGTGGGGCTTCTTGCTGTTTCAGCTAAAATTAACAGTATCTCTAAATATACTTGCTATTTTCCCAGGTCACAAATTTTAATTTTTTGTATGATTTCGCTCTCTCCCCTTCTCCAAGCTAGACTCTCCCAACCCCTCAAAATTGGCTCATTTGAGGTAAAAAGTCGGGTTCTCCAGTCGCCTCTATCTGGAGTAACTGATCTGGTGTTTCGCCGGATTGTGCGTCGCTATGCGCCAGATTCGATGATGTATACCGAAATGGTAAATGCTACAGGGTTGCATTATGTCAAGCAGTTACCCAAAATCATGGAGGTAGACCCCAATGAACGCCCAATTAGCGTTCAACTATTCGATTGTCGTCCAGATTTCCTGGCAGAAGCAGCAATCAAGGCAGTTGCAGAAGGTGCTGATACTGTTGATATTAATATGGGTTGTCCGGTAAATAAAATCACTAAAAATGGTGGTGGTTCTTCGCTGTTGCGACAACCGGAAGTGGCAGAGGCAATTGTGCAAGAAGTAGTGAAAGCTGTTGATGTACCTGTGACAGTAAAAACCCGTATTGGCTGGAATGACAACGAAATTACTATTCTCGACTTTGCCAAGCGGATGGAAGATGCAGGGGCGAAAATGATTACGGTACATGGGCGCACTCGTGCCCAAGGATACAATGGCAATGCTCGTTGGGAATGGATTACCCGTGTGAAAGAAGTGCTTTCTATCCCAGTGATTGGGAATGGAGATATTTTTTCCGTGGAAGCGGCGGTGAAATGTTTAGAGCAAACTGGGGCTGATGGTGTAATGTGTTCCCGTGGGACTTTGGGTTATCCGTTTTTGGTGGGAGAAATTGATCACTTCCTCAAAACTGGTGAGATATTACCGCCACCAACCCCAATTGGGCGCTTGGAATGTGCAAGAGATCATTTACAAGCCTTGTGGGAATATAAAGGCGATCGCGGTGTGCGTCAAGCACGTAAGCACATGACTTGGTATGCTAAAGGTTTCGTTGGTGCTGCCGAACTCCGAGGACAGTTAAGTTTAGTTGAAAAGGTAGATCAAGGTTTGGCAATGATTGACCAAGCAATTGAAAAATTAGCTAATGGTTATGAATTAGAGGAAGAAACGCAAAGTAGTTTGGTAATGCTTTGAAAAATGAATATTACTCTAAGTACGTTGGTGCGAAAAAACTCAAGTATGTTACGAAACGTAAATAAGCTTAAAACCCTTACTAATGACAAATGACAAATGACAGCCTTAGCCAGTTAACTTTAATTGCGTCGATCTACTTATACTTTGTATATTTAACTAGCCAAAGTGGAGGCTCACAATGTTAGTTTCCAAACACAAAGATGTTGTATCCGTCCCTGAAATCCTCTCATTAGAAGACTTCATAGCAAATCCTCCAGAGGGGATGGAGTGGGTAGATGAGCAACTAGTAGAAAAAACAGGGATGACATTAAAACATAGCGAAATTCAAGGCAACATCTACTTTTCCTGGAGAAGTTACATTAACTCCAATCAGCAAGGTGGGAAAGTTTACACTGAAGTACCTTGTCGCACATATAAACAAGGTCGTCGTCCTGATGTGGCTTATCTGACGCCGGATTTGGTAGCTCAGTTTGGTAATGTTCCCACTTTACCACAGAGTTTTCCGTTGATTGCTGAGATAGTTTCACCCACCGATTTAGCTGAAGACTTATTTCTCAAAGCGCAGGAGTATTTGCAGTCTGGTTGCGAGGAAATTTGGCTAGTATTTCCTGAAAGTCAGTTAGTTTTTGTAATGACTGATAATCAGGTTTTGGGGTTTAAAGCTGGTGATGTGGTTAGTACTCAAAAAGTATTACTGGGTTTTAGCGTAGTTGTAGACGAATTGTTGGGTTGAAAAGGCGATCGCTTTAGTTAAATAATTTTAAATTATAAGTAGGTCGGCAAGAATAAACTAAACTATATTACGAAACGTAAATACACCTGAAACCCTTATGATTTCGTCAATTTTTAAAAGTTTTCGATCTACTGAATGTCTGTATAATTACTCCGCCAAACTTTTGTTAACTTTTATACCAGAGGATGTTTTAAAAGTGGTTGGCTGTATCTTTGCACTTTTAGATCCCCCCTAACTCTCTGATAAATTGGGGGAAGAATCAAAGTCCCGCAATTCATCGGGGGATTTCAGGGCTATTTCATTCTCATCTAGCCCGCCTCAGAATGAATTCACCAGTCTAAGAGGATGTTTGAAAAGTATTTCACTGTGATTTTAGGCACTTTTAGATCCCCCCTAACCCCCCTTAAAAAGGGGGGAACCGGAATCAAAGTCCCCCTTTTTAAGGGGGATTTAGGGGGATCTAAAACGTTTTGCTACCGACCAGAGAACTTTTAAAACATCCTCTCAGTAAGTGGGGATGGCTTTGCTAGCGATCGCTCACTTTTAATCTAAACTTTAGTAATAAGTGATTAACGCTCTTTTATTCCTCTCCTCAGATTAAATTTGAAACCCTATTTTGGCGTTAGTCCGCGTAGGCGGACTTTGTTTGTGTAGCCGCGATTTCTAATCGCTTGGATTATTCTCTCTCCAGAGTCATAGAAGAGCGTTAAGACACCTTGGTAAATTAATTTCAACGGTGGTTTATGGAAGTATGGGTAAATTTGCAATTTGGCGATGGTGATTTTGAGCAGGGATTTAGTAAAATCAAACTTCAGATAAATGCTTTTTCTACTCAAAGTGATACCACGCAACTAGAAACCCAATTACCTCCAGCCGAAGAAATTCCAAATAGCTATGAACGTTGGAAAAAAACCTATAACTTGTTAGTTCAATCTGACAGCAGAGGTTTTAAAAGTAACCAAGTTACAAATGTATCCGCAGATATCTGTTCTGAATATGCTAAGTCTTTACGTGAAAAACTAAATCAATGGCTACTACCAATTAAGTTACAGTTAGAACCAGCAATTACTTCAAATACTAATATTGATATTCGTTTAATTGTCAATACGCACGGAGTTACATCAGAACCGACAAAAAACATTTTACATCGCATACCTTGGCAGGAATGTTATTTATTTGACCAACATTCTTCCTCGGAAGTAGCGCTTTCTTTTAAAGATTACCTGCAAAAAACGGCTGTATCTACAAATAAGTTAAAGTCGGAAATTTTCCGAAGAATTAAAATTATCAGTATTTTTGGAGATAGTAAAAACCTGGATACAGAAACCGATGAAAAATTAATTATCCAGCTAGAAAAACAAGGCGCAGAAATTATTTCTTTGAAAGAACCAAAGCGGGAGTCACTTCAAAAACTTTGGGACGAGCCTTGTGATATTTTGTTTTTTGCGGGACACAGTGAATCTCAAGAGGATGGGAAAAAAGGTGTAATTGCTCTTAATCCCAACGATAGTTTAGATTTAGAAGAAATTCCCAACACTTTAAAATCAGCAATTAGTAAAGGTTTAAAATTAGCTATTTTTAATTCCTGTGATGGTTTGGGTTTAGCACAACGATTAGCAGATTTAAATTTACCTTACGTCATAGTTTGGCGGGAACCAGTACCAGATAAAATCGCGCACAAGTTTCTCAAGTTTTTTCTTTATTCTTACGCTGGTGGAGATTCTTTATTTACTGCTGTTTTGAAAGCAAGGGGTAAATTACAAGAACTGACAGAAAAGTCTGAGGGAGAAAAACCCCTACCAGGAGTGAGTTGGTTACCGATTATTTGCAAGAATACACTAGAACTTCCTCCTAGTTGGTCAGATTTGGGTGGATTATCTGGGAAGTTACCTGAGTGTCCTTATCAGGGTTTGTCGGCCTTTGGGGAAGAAGAGGCAGATTTTTTCTTTGGTCGAGAGAAGTTTGTTGATCAGTTGGTAGCAGCAGTTCAAAGTAAATCTTTGGTTCCTGTGGTTGGTGCATCTGGGAGTGGGAAGTCCTCTGTGGTGTTTGCGGGGTTGGTTCCGAATTTACGAAAAGTTGGGAATGTCGAGATTATTTCTTTTCGTCCGGGGAATAATCCTCTTGGGAATTTAGCGATCGCATTAAATCATCATTGTCATTCCCCAGCACCACTACAAGAAGAAAATTCAACAGATATACAACGCAGATTAGACCAAATGGTTTTAGAGGTAGACTTGCGGGATGATGAGACAAAGTTGTGTGATGCGATCGCAAGTATTGATCAGAACCTAACCCCCCTACCCCCCTTCCCTTCGAGGGAAGGGGGGAGTAAGAGTTCCCCTCCCCTCGCAGGGGAGGGGTTAGGGGAGAGGTCACATCTAGTAATCATCGCCGACCAATTTGAAGAACTCTACACCCTCGCACCGCCAGAGGAACGCCAGCCTTTTTTAAATGCATTAATCTACGCTATCAACCACGCTCCTAGATTTACCTTGGTGCTGACGCTGCGGGCAGATTTTTATGGCTATGCTTTATCTTACCGTCCTTTTAGCGATGCTTTGCAGCAGGGAATTTATAATCTTGGCCCCATGAACCGGGAGGAGTTGCGTAGGTCGGTTGAAAAACCAGCACAAAAAATGAAGGTTGTACTTGAGGAAGGGTTGACAGATACTTTAATCAGAGATTTGGGTAATGAATCGGGACGTTTACCTTTACTTGAGTTTACCCTGATGCAGCTTTGGCTCAAACCAAGAAAATGGTTTCTCACCCACGAAGCCTATCAAGAAATTGGTGGTTTAGAGAAAGCTTTGGCTAACCACGCCGATACGGTAGTAGTTGTGCTGAGTGAGGTTGATAGAAAACGGGCGGAAAAAATATTTATTCAGTTAGTGTGTCCTGGGGAAGGTACGGAGGATACCCGACGTGTGGCGACTCGAAAAGAGGTAGGGGAAGCAAATTGGGATTTGGTGCAACAATTAGCTGATGCGCGTTTGCTGGTGACTGGTTGTGATGAGACTAGCGAAAACAAGGAAGAGACGGTAGAGATAATTCACGAAGCGTTAATTAGGGAATGGGGAACTTTCCGCCAGTGGATTCAAGATAACCGGGAGTTTCGCACTTGGCAAGAGCGCCTGCGAGGAGCAATGCAACAATGGAAAATTAGTAATGACGAAGGTGCTTTGTTGCGTGGTGCAGCGTTGGTAGAGGCCAAAGAAAGGCTAGAAGAACGTCTAGATGACCTAAATCAAGATGAGCAAGACTACATCAAGCAGAGTATTGAACTACGTGAACGTCTAATTAAGCAAGAGAATGAACGCAGAAAGCAACAACTCTTAGCAGCGTCAATAACAACTATATTTTTTGCCGGATTCGCCATCTTTTCTGGTTTTCAATGGAGAAACTCAGAAATTAATCAAATTCACGCCTTGACGGAATCTTCTGAAGCACTATTAGTCTCTAATCAAAAGTTAGATGCGTTAATTAGCAGTTTGCACGCAGGAAAAAAACTTAATCAGCCACTCTTACAAATATTTTCGCCAACTACCACGCTCAAAGATAAAGTTAAAGGAACTTTGCAAAAAGTTGTTTACCAAGTACAAGAACATAATCGTCTCAACGGGCATAAAAATGTCAATAGCATTGAGGTCAGTTTCAGCCCAGATAATCAACATCTAGTGACTGCTGGAGAACATGATACTATCAAGCTATGGAACTTGCAGGGTCAGCAGTTGTTGGATTGGCAAAAAAAACTACAGATACATAGTATTAGTATTAGCCGAGATGCTCAAATACTGGCTACTGCTACAGGAGATGGTACTGTCACCCTGTGGAACTTGAAGGGTCAGCAATTATCTACTTGGGACGGCAATCAAGGCTGGATTAGAAGTATCAGTTTTAGTCCAAACGGACAGTTGCTGGCTACCGGAGGAGAAAAAGGCGCTCGTTTGTGGAATTTACAAGGTCAGCAACTGGCAAAATTAGAAAACGATCAAGGTTGGGTTTGGAGTGTTGGTTTTAGCCCAAAGGGACAGTTATTAGCTACCGGAGGAAGTGACGGCACTACTCGCTTATGGAATTTACAGGGTCAGCATCTGGCAAAATTAACAGGTCATAAAGATCCAGTCAGAAGTGTTAGCTTTAGCCCAAATGGTCAGAAATTGGCTACCAGTGGAGATGATGGCACAGTTCGTTTGTGGAATTTGCAGGGTCGAGAATTAAATAAATGGCAAGGAGCTAGGCGTGGGCTTTGGTTTGTTAGTTTTAGTCCAAATGCTCGGCTGCTAGCGACTGGAGGAGGCAGTGGCACAACTCGTTTGTGGAACTTGAAGGGTGAACTGTTGTCAGAATTTTCTCAGCATAAAGGCGCAATCAGGAGTATTAGTTTTAGCTTAGATGGTAAACGATTAGCAACAGCAGGAGATGACGACACTGTTTACCTATGGGACTTGCAGGGTAAGCATCTGTCAGAATTTTTTCACCATCAAGGTCAAGTCAGAGGAGTCAGTTTTAGCCCAGATGGTCAGCGACTGGCTACAGTAGGAGACGATCGTACTATCCGTTTGTGGAACTTACAGGGTCAAGAATCAATAACAATTAAAGGGCATTTAGTTAGTTTTAGCCAAGATGATAGGCAAATAGCTACCGCAGGAGATGATGGTACTGTTAGCTTGTGGGATTTTCAAAGCAAGCAGTTATTTAAATTTACTGCTCATGAAGGTCGAGTCACAGGAGTCAGTTTTAGCTCAGATGGTCAGCGACTAGCTACAGTAGGAGATGATGGTGTGATCCGTTTGTGGAATTTGCAGGGTCAGCAATTATTTCAATCTCCAGTTTTAGCAGATGCAAACGCTCACTTTGAACGTCTTAGCTTTAGCCCGGATAATCGTTTGCTGGCAGCTGTAGCAAAGAACGGGTCGGTCAGTGTGTGGAACTTACAGGGTCAAAAATTAGTTCAATCTTCGGTTTTAGAAGATCCAAACGCTCACTTTGAACGTCTTAGCTTTAGCCTAGATAGTCGTCTGTTAGCAGCTGTAGGAAACAACGGGTCGGTCAGTGTATGGGACTTGCAAAGTGGTAAAAACACAATATTAGTTGGACATCCAAATGGAACTAATGGTGTCGTTTTCTACTCAAATAGCCAACGATTGGCTACCACAGGAGATGATGGTAGCGTCCGCTTGTGGGATTTGCAAGGTCAGCAGTTATTCAAATTTACTGCCCATCAAGGTTTGGCTAGAAGTCTAAGTTTAAGCCCAAATGGTCAACAACTGGCTACTACTGGAGATGATGGCACAGTTCGTTTATGGAATTTTCAGGGTCAGCAGTTGGCAGAATTTCCAGCAAATTCTTGGAACGTTATTTTTACTCCAGATGGTCAACGATTAGTCACCGTAGGAGTTGATGGCACTGCTAAGTTATGGCAAATTGAAACGTTTGAGGAACTGTTGAAGCGGGGTTGCGATTGGGTACGTGATTATTTGAATAATAATTCTAATGTTAATGAGAGCGATCGCACTCTATGTAACGGTATCGGCACTCAGAAGCGTTAACCGACATCTTGCACCAGTGGCCGACTTCCGTCAAGGGTTATAAATGTAGCTCTTATTTTCGCTAAGAATTTATATCAACTATTTCAACTAAGTGTATAGGTTAATTGAACCTGAACTTATTAAAAAGTGGAGGCAGAGAAAAGAATTATCTTAAGCTTCTCTTTCTGCTCAACAGAAAAATAGAGTAAAAAGGATTTTTATTATGCTGAATAAACGCTTTTTGTGTGGTTTTTTGGCTGCAACATCTGCGATGGCAACTATTGCATTTTGCGCTCCATCTTCATATGCAAATCCAGCTGTGAAGGGTACAAGTTCAGTTGTGAGGAATGTTAGAAAATTACCGCGAATCAAACCACCAAAAAATCCAGCAGGTACAATCAGGCGGATTCAAAATTACGATAATTACTGCAAACAAAATCCGAATGCTTGGCAATGTCCTTTCCATAGAAACAATAGAAAATAAATAGAGTTGCTAAATGCAAGTACTTGGATTTAGTACCTTTCTCTAAATACTCAAACTTCAAGCATATGTTCTTTTTGTCAGGAGCACGATCGCGCTCTTATTTTTTGGGCAATGACTCAAATCTAATTGTTTAATTTCTGAAAAGTTTCAACTAAGTGTATAGGTTGATTGAACCTGAACTTATTAAAAAGTGGAAGCAGAGAAAACAATTACCTTAAGCTTCTCTTTCTGCTCAACAGAAAAATAGAGTATGGACGGCACTCAATACTGCGTAGGTTTTGGAAAATCGTAGGTTGGGTTGAGGCTCTGCGAAACCCAACAAAGCCCCCCAAATGTTGGGTTTCGTTCCTCAACCCAACCTACACGGGTTAAGGTTTTTGGGCTTAACCGAGCAGTATTGGGACGGCACTTTGTTCCAGATACGCTACTTTTCCCCCTAATTGTGGGTAATGAGCCAGAACTAGTTTGGTTAAGCTCTTGCACTTTCTGTCGAAGTTTGTACAGCTTTTTTGCAAATTAGGAGTAAGGATTATGGCTAATAACAGAGATGAGTATGAACTTCAAAAACAAAGATTAGAAATTGAAAAGCAAAAGTTGGAACTCCAAAAGAAACGTTATGAACTTGATAGGCAAAGACACAGTTTACGTAGTTTTGAAAAGTTGGAAAGAATAGATGATGATTTTTCAGATTCTGACGATGATTTTTCTGATAATGAATAGAAGCACTGTGAAATATGACTGAAAATTTTTCGTAACCTTTTTATCTGTTCGGTAAAAACATTATTGTCAGTCAGCGACAATTTGATTTGAACAAATCAACAATCTTGAGGTATGGATTATGGGGATTTTCGATGATTTAATTAATGAGGCTTTTTCATTTCTACCCGACCAGCTTGAAGATAAGCTAGAAGACGGAATTCTCGCCCATGAGGAAGATGGCAAATTAACCGTAGGCGACTTTGATAAGGATGATGATGGTAACCCAGTAGAACCTTATGAAGCTTATCTCCAAAGACAATTTGATGAAGTAAAAGGTTTACCTAGAAAAATAATATCAAATATGGATGACCAAGGAGATCTAGAGAATTTGGCAAATAAACTGGATGATGCCAAAAACGTAGTAGATGATGTTTTTAAGTGGTTATAGATTTTAAATGAAGAAAACCACCAGTGTAAAAAGCTGGTGGTTTAGAAAAAACGATGTATAGCAGAAATCAAATATGAACTATAGGAACAATGATAAGCCCAACTTGATTGAGGACTTAAGTTTTTATGCAGATGAATTTTATACAAAAGGAGATTTAGAAGCAGGTAAGAAGATAGTGAAAGAACTTATAGGACTAGGCACACTTTCACTTTCACTAATGACTATTTTTACAGTTACTTTACCAGGTATAGGTATTGTTTTATCTTCTAGCTCGATGGCTGCAATAGTTTCTAAACTAACCATTGAATACATTCGATCTGGGAAAACCGAAAGAAAACAAATACGTGCTGTTGTTAGTTGGATAAAAGGTGGTTTTGATTTAGGGGATAGATTAATTCAATGAACACAGTTTAATAATCAAAAACCACCAGCATAAAGTTGGTAACTTTTCTTTATCAACTCAAATACTTACAGTACACTTCTCTTAGCTGACATTTTCAAGTGGCGTGGAAAAATTTAACAGGAACGGGTACATTTTTTGGTTTTACTAAATCAAATGGTGATAGTGATGATAGTGAATAAATCGCCATCGAAATAATTAAGAAAGCCCCTACTAAAATCGTTTCTAGTAGGGTTATTTTTATGGATTTGAATGGTTGATATCCCGTAAAAAAGTTCCAAATGAGTTTTGGAGCCGCAACTTTTCCCTCCTATTCCGCAAAAGTGTATAGGTTCCTAAAATAAATCCTATAAATTCTATATATTATATAGTTTAGCCCCCAGAAGATAAATAAAAATAGTCTCTGGTGCTAAAGCTTCGCTGTTAATGTCATGTTTTCAAGAGACTTGAGGTAACTAAAATTACTATGGTGTCACCGTCAAAATATTGGCAAATGCAGATACTTTCTATTGGGGAAGACGTTCAGCTTAAAAAATACAGAGAAATCAGTAGGGCGAAAGAGTTCTTTAAAATACGATTCCCTCACTTAAACAATAAACCCACACTATCGATAGAAGAAAATAAACAAGTTCAAACAGTTCTGTGGGAAATTTTTCGTTCAGATGATGACATTTACCAACGTGCGATCGCAGGGCTTTGTTTGCGGTGCTATGTTTCACACAGAATTCTCATCACCTGCAAAACCATCCCTCACATCTACAACGTCAGTGCAGAAAACCTTTTCAGGTACACCGATTTACTTCCCTTCGTTTTAAACGACGATGGTACAGCACTGGTGATTGTAGATAGTGAGGGTAAAACTCAATATATCTTAAACCATCATGATGGCACAAATAGAGCGATCGCAAAAGGCGCAGAATTTTTTAGCGTTGACATTTTGCAAAGATTTAATCCCAACTTAGGTTCTAACGAAAGCTTAGATAATTGGACTACCAGACTCACCCGCCAGAATCAAGAAATCAAGTCATTTTTGTGGGAGTTTGGGTTAGCCACTCCCAGTGATTGGGGCTATTATGTAAATCTGTTCCTCGTTCTCTATCTGGGCTTCTTTTAACAGAAGACTATGAAATTGTCAAAGCTTTTCAAACAGTTTACCAACGAGATAGACTAAAAACAGGCCAAAAAGGACGCTGTTCTGAACCAACACCAAGCCAACTACAAGAAATATTGCATTTGTTGCAGCAAATAAATATTAATTTTTCTGGAGAAAAACTAATATATCATATTAAACGTATCGCAGAAATCTTACGACAAGACTGGCTTTTTAAAAAAACAGGCACTACCAAAACTATACCCACAGAAGTATATGATGATTCAACAAATGATTATTTTCCTAACCCAGATCTACCTTATTATACAGACCGCGAACCGGAGGATATAGAATTAGACAAATTACAAGAAATCTGTAA
>NZ_JAIVFV010000328.1 GCF_020829445.1 Nostoc sp. CHAB 5836 | reverse complement strand
CGTAATCAAAAAGAATGGTGAACTTACGCTTGTGTTGCGCCATAGGAACTAAATCGGGGTGCAAGCGTTCTAAATTTTCGTTACCGACTCGACCGTTCCAGATTCCGGGGAGTGCGATCGCTACATATCCCAGTGTGAGGAGACAACCTGTCTTTTTTTCTCCCTCCGTAAGAAATACCGGAATTACGGGGTGTGCCATTACCCAAGCCCAAAATCCTAACGCTTCTCCTTCTGGGGTAACGGTGATTAGTTCTGGCATCGGCACGTCGTAGCGAAGTGATACCAACTTCCAGATATGGAGGGGAACTCTCAGGTAGGTAACGCGGTTGGGGGTTTTGGGGGGTGACTCGTATTTGACAGGCTTTTGGGTTTGCTCGTTGGTGTCCTTGTCCCATTCGAGTCGGGGATTGTCGGGCTTCATCCGTCCCCAGTCCATTGACAGCCAGTTGTTATGAGGGTCGAGTCCACTTGCCCACCATGCACTGTTGATGTGAGCATATCGTTGTAAGTACCCGTCACGTAATCGCCCATCGTTACGTCGTGCAGTGTGGGGGAGAGCGTATAAAAGGTACTCGTATATTTCATCCCCACTTAGAGAACGGACATTTAGCTCGGTAAGTATGGGGTCAACGCCAGAATTGATAACCCATTCATGCCAGTGATTAGGAGCTAGCTGACTATTGGGATTTTGATGTGCATCAACGCATAGGCTCTTGGTAGGAGGCGCAACGCTGGGGGAAATAAGAGGAAGAGAGTTTTTGGGAAGAACTGCCCCAAGCTCTGACTTTTCAAGTGCATCAATTATGTTTATCACATCTGGAGCATCCTGAAGCTTCGGTAATGGAGGCAAACTTAAATGATGTTTTGTCAATTCTTTTTCGTCAATTATGAAATCAAAAACACTTGTCCTGAGCGAAGTCGAAGGAGATGTAATCTCTTGTGAAGTTTGTTGGTTAAGAATTTCACAAGTGATTTTTTGACGATTATAGGGTTGAAGTGATTTGCCGTAATTGGCATCTAGTAAGCGACGACGTTTACTTTCCCCCATGATTTAACTCCGATTAGTGAGTAAAAATGAATCGAATTGCTATAAAGGCGCAGGTATTTTGTAAGGGTTAAAGGAGTGAAAAAAAATCCTTTAACCCAAAACTTTCTCATCTGCCTCCGGTGTGTGGTCGGAAGGTAAGATTAATTCGCGTGCTAACCACTTTATTGGTCTTGGGAAGCTGATGCAGATGTGTGGACTGGCAGCCTGGGTGCATGATCAACAAGCTCCCGTGTTCGAGCCAGAAATCAGTAGGTCTGCCATTCCTCGGTTTAATTTGAAACTTGCGAACAGACCCCAGACTTACTGATGCAATTGCTGGGGATAGTCCCATCGATTCTTCGTTATCAGCGTGCCAGCCGATTGAATCTTGTCCGGTGCGGTATTGATTGCCGATGACTATACGGAACTTGTAGCCGGTGAATGCGGTGATGGAGTCGCGCAAGGCAGACAGAGCTTCTGTCCAACATATTGGTTTCAAAAACACGCTATTTGAGTATAGGTAATCACAGCCTTTATCACCGTACAGGCATTCCAGACGGGGGACAGGCATTGTTTTACCCGCCATACGTATTTGATTCTGCTGCCACTCCAGTTTCAAGCAGTGTTGGTAGAGTGAGTTGGCAAGTTCCTGACTTAAGAAATCGGGGTAGTAAGTGATAGGTAAAACTGGGGTTGATTCCTGAAACAAATTGAGTTGTTGCATGGTACTTTTCTCCAAACAAAGAAAGTATTCTGAAGACAATTGGTATTAGTTTTGACCAGTAGAGAAAACCTCAATCAATACACTTTCTGGATATAAACCAACTTTTCCAAATCGGGGGTCATGAATGCGTTCTATTTCTATTCCTTGCTTTCGACATAATGCACTTGCCTTTCGCCCTTTAGTGCTGGCTTCTTTTACCGAGATTTCTAAACCTTGAAGATTGGCGAATCCAACAACACTGTATTTGTGACCGCATGGGGTATTTACCCTGTCTTGCTCAACTTCAACCGCTTTTAGTCTTGCCAGGATTTCGGTCTGTTGCTGCTGTTGTTGGAGTAAATGCTGTTCTTGCTCTGCCAGTTGTTGGGCGATCGCTGCAAGTAACTGTATTTGAGTCATGGCTTTTAACTGGGTTTGGGTTTCGCAAGCTAGCGTTTTCACAACAAAATAACTTTGCGCTGCTGCTATCTCTGGTTTTCGTGGATCACCATTCATCGCGGTTAAATATCCGCCATAACGAGATAGCTTATAATCTTGTCCTGGTCGCCCAATACTTTTCAGGGTTGACCCTGAAAAGTGCATCTCTACGTCATTTCCCGTATTTTTACAAGCAAAAGTTGCTCTTTCAATTACGGGTTTAAACTCATGGAAGCGAGAATAACCCAGTAATGGCATTAACTCTCTAGCAGTCCAATATTCTTGTCCTTGTTCATCGAACTGACGGATGCCATCGAAAGGACTACTGTTATTTAGTTGATTGAGATTTTCATTCTTAGTCATGACATACCTTTTGTTTTATGGTGGTAGAAGTAATTGCTGACTTTGAAAAACTACCTGATACTTTTTTAGGTGAAGCCAACAAATTATTGTCAGAGTGCTAAACAAATTAGACTTTCACCCGCACTAAACTTTTTTCACCTACTAGTGAGAAACGATTCCATACAATCGCTGATTGGGTTAACGTCGGCGACACTAATTCAACAAGGTAAAACCAGGAATTATTTACAAGTCCAATGCCCAAAATGAGACGCTGTTTTGCGTCATTGCCGTAAGAACATAGGATTACTTTTTGCCCCAAAACAAAAGCGGGTTTTGGCACGGGCAGGGTTACTAATTCTCCAGTTCCGATGATTTGATGTTGTGTGGCGTGAACAATTTCATTACGACAATCAATTGAATAAATCCAACATTCGTGTTTCCATTGAATTCCACAGCAGTAACCGAATGTTTTGCTGGTTCTCAGGTACACTCTTTCTAGTAAATTGACTTCCACAGGTAGCATTATTTTGCCCCAAGGTGGAGAGAGATACCAACTGGTTTTCAGCACGTTAACATTGTCAATCATGCGTTTTTCCTTTATCGAGATAAAATTGTTTTTAGTCGCCCAAAGATAGGTGCAGCGCATTGAGGGACAATGGCATTCCCCAGAGCGATCAACTGTTGTTTGTGTTGTCTTCTAATGGCTTGGTATTCTGCCCACAGTTGGTGATATTCTTTCTGCTGTTGTTGCGTAAGCGCTGCAATTTCATTACCACTGAGCCGATTAAAACTGGGGACTGTGGCAGAGGTGAGCCAATAATCAAGTCCTGCTCTTTTAAGCAGACATCCGTCCAAAAGAGCGGGAAACCCATCATTGCCTCCAGGAAATTTACACACAGCGATCGCTGTGTATTCAA
>NZ_JAIVFV010000327.1 GCF_020829445.1 Nostoc sp. CHAB 5836 | reverse complement strand
ATATGGGGTAAAGACAAGATACGCGCAAAATTTATCATGATGTAAAGTTTTGCAACAAATTTACTCAAAAGCCTAAATTTAACGTTTCCTCTAGTGCTGGTGGAATCGCATCGAGATCAATCAGATAATCACCAAAACGCTTAATATGACTGGTTAAATAAGGACTCAAAGCCGCTAAATCTTCTCGCTCCCAGAAAAAACCTTCTTTTCTTAGCTGAAGCAAAACCTCAGTTAAATCAACCACATTATGGAAAATAACAGCATTAGCTACTAAATCACCGTACTTAATCGTCTTCTCTTGTTGTTCAGGGTCATTACTGGCAATCACCCCTTCTCCTCCAAAACAAAACCATTTAGAAAAGCCATTATAAGCTTCTACTTTATTAGTCATTGCTGTAATTTGTTGGCGTAGCTTTTGGTCAGAGATGAACTGTAATAAAAAAATAGTTCTAATAACTCTCCCTAACTCTCGAAATGCTTGATAAAGTTTATTCTTCCGACTATAGTTTCCCAATTTTCGTAACAACATATCTGAAGAAATTTTGCCTTCTTTAATAGAAAGAACCACTCGCAATAAATCTGACCAATGAGTTTTGATAAGTTCCCAATTAATTACCCCTTTAAATAGAGAATCAATATGCTGATAAATCGTCTCCTTATCAGGACGATAGAAAACCAAATCTTGCCAATTTCTAATGCGAGGCATAAGTTGAATACCTAACAAATAAGATAAAGCAAAGACAGGAGTAGACTGTCCTTGAGTATCAGCATGAATAATCGACGGTTGAATGTCCGATTTGTTCTTGAGAAGTCCTTCAATAATATATACCGCCTCCCAAGTTCCACAAGGAATAAAATGGCTAAATAGGGCTATATAACTATCAGCAACATGATGATAAGCAATCCCACCATAACCACCATAGCGAATATGATATTCCGAAAGTAAATTTTGCTCGTATAAGTCATATTTAGTTCCATCAGCAGCAGCCGTCGTTCCGTCTCCCCAGAACTTAGTTAAAGGCATCACATTGTAGCGATTGATAATATCTACTAGAGCAGTATTGAGTCCTTTTAAACTAATATGTCTCTGATTGACAAAAGTGAGCATTCTTGACGTAACAACGCCTCTCATGTGACGCGCCGCTTGAGTCGCTCCTAGATTGCATCCATAAGTGAAGGTGGTTAATAAATAGCGTTCTGTAGACCGTTCTAATTTTGAATCAGAACCACTCAAAGGCCCAAAATGTCGGGTAAAATTTGTCCAATAGTCTACATCTCTTAGAATATCAATTAAGTTACGCTCTGGCATTCTTTCAGAGATTAAAGCCTCTAAGTTTTTGAGGGAAGCACTCTCACGATTAGCTGACGGACGTTTTAAAACAGGTTCTCCTTGCTCGCTAATAACAACAGATGTATTATTGGGATAGCCTTGATCAACTGACGATGCTGTTTGGGTTAATAAATTTTCTAAATTCTCGACAAAATCTTCAGCCTTAGTAGGAAAGCCTAATTGTTGACAATATGCTTCAACCAATGGTTGACAGTCCTTCCAAGAAAGTAATTGTTCTCGATAGTCAGCATAAGCCTCACTGTTAAAGACACAAATATCCCCTGATTTTAGTTCAACAGCTAGATAAGAAAAAATACAAATCTCGAAATGGCGGCGCATCACTCTTGTGACATCTTTAGACTGAAATATCACTAATTTTTGCCATTGCTGTGAAATAAAAGATAAGTCAACTTTCGTTTCTATCCACTCCCCTCGCCGATGGGAATTAGACAATAAAATTTCCACGGCTTTAACCAATTTATCGTCACTACTGGTAGATTCTATCTTCAGGAACTTAAATACCCGAAAGAAAGCACTACGATGACTTTTATAAAACCGCCATAACAAGGGGAAGTAATTATTCCCTTGATAAGCATTAATTTCTTCACACTCAGTTAATAGTTGTTCAACTCCTCCCGTTTGCTTGAAGATAGTTTGCAATTGCTCTAATGGTTTTGAATCGGGGACATCTTCATTGAAAACTACTAGGACATCGGTGAGGACAGATACTAATTTTTCTGTGGTTATCTGCTGTCTTTTTTTGATAGAGTCTAATTCCTCAATAGCTAGATTATGGATTTTTTTCATCTGCTTGAGGAACATTTCTACTAGGTAATCACGAGTCTGCACTTGAGCAGAATAGATGAGGCAAAGAAGTAAGGTTAATTGCTTATTCAGAGTAACATCCTTCATCTCGGAAGCACTAATAGCTTTAGCTTCAGAGGTAAAATGTTTGATTTTCGCCCTAGTTAATCCTTGAAGATAGGGAGCGATTTCTCCCAGTGTTTCTAACCAAGTTAAATGGACAATTAAATCATTAAGATGATTTCGACTTGATTTTTGAGGAAGTTTTTTCAGGTCATTATAAGGACTGCGTTCAACTGTTGCGTAATTATCTAATAAATCCTTTAAGCGCTGGATATATTCAGGATTAAGTTGACTAATTACCTGGGAGAATATTTTTTGGTTTACTTCTTTTCTGAGATGATTAACTAAACGGTCTAAGGTATTAAAACCAGGGAGTTCATAGCGTTCCTTGACAACTTCTTCAATGGCTACATTGATTAAATCGGCTGGATTATCCATCCTTAATGCTGATTCAGTGATGACTGCTGTGATTAGAGCCTTGCCTTTTTGATTAAAAGGACTCACCTGGAGATAAGAGCGAATCGCTTTTTTGTGGCGGGATAAAGTTGGTGGATATTGATAGCTAAAACTCCTATTTTCTTGAAGATCCAGTGCCGTCCGAATATGGTTGATGATAGCCAGAGGGATGTCCGCTATTTGGGGGAAATAGCCTAATCTCTGAAATACTTTGAGTAAAACTAGCAGATTAAAATAGTTCTCTTCCCCAGTCGTAACTTTTAAGGCGAATGCTATCTCTATCCTAGTGGGAGTGTAAATTTTATCGAGTTCATTAGCGGTATAGTATCGTTTGAATCTGGGATAAGCTGTCCGTTCAATTGATGCCACGAGTGAGAGAAAAGATGGTTATTTTCAGTTTACAAGAGCATTGTTATCGCCCCAGAAGGCGGGAGCAATGCTCCAAAGTGAGGTGCTTAAAATTTGGGTGCTAAATCAGCTATTTAGGGGTGCTGCATCTACGCCCAACCTAGGCATCGCAGCCAAATAACTGTTTTTATTGAGAACCTAGCTTTGTAACTGAGAATTAAAGTCCGATCTAACTTTGGAGCATCGCTCCCAACCATCTTTGCCGAAAAGGGAAGTTGGGGTGGTTGGGTAAGAATGCCTCAAAAGCTTATGTTCTGTTTCTCTCTCCATCATACATTGCCTAAATTGAACCTAATTAGGCAATGTTTTCTAGACATAAATACATGGCTACTTTACACAACTTTACATCGTGATAAATTTTGCGCGTATCTTGTCTTTACCCC
>NZ_JAIVFV010000326.1 GCF_020829445.1 Nostoc sp. CHAB 5836 | reverse complement strand
ACACCGAACATATATGTTTATTTATTTAGATATAAACTGAACACAAATGAAACCGAAAAATTCTGTATGAAGTATTTCTCGGATTAATTTAATTTCCCTCTGACGCATACAAGGGAATTCCAATTTTTAACATCTGGTCTCTCAAATCTTGGGTTCGACCAGGAGGCAACTGAGCGTGTAAAAAAGAATTGACCTCACTTACACGTATATTTAATAACTCAGCTAGCACTTTAGAATTGTAACCATGCCGTATTAAGCGGGGTTCTAAATCGTTAAGTCCTACGTTCAAGACAGCTTCAGCCATATCACGGGTGACAGGCTTAGTTGCTGCTTGATAAGCGTCTTCAAAAGCCCTCTGCAAATAATGTTCGATTTGCAATGGAGTAGTCAATCGTTCTGCTAAAAATGCAATTGCTTCATTGGTAATCAAATCTTCAGGCAGATAATCATCGTGAATACACTCGCTCAACAGCCATTTTATATACTCAACCTGATGTCCTCTAATACCTTCTAAACTAAAAATATTGGTTCTAGCACCAATCTCTTCCAAAGATGGTCGGCGCAGATCGTTTTTCAACTTGGGATGTCCCAGCAGCAGTACAGATAAAGTGCAACTATTTTGACGTACCAATTCGATTAAACGCTTAATCTTGACTAACGTACTGGGATGAATGTCATGAGCTTCATCCACAAAAAGCACTACAGGCTTACGGCATTTTTGAATTAAAGCTAACAATTTTCGTTCTCTAAGTTCTGGGTGATTCGGTGGTTTAGCATCCTTTTCTGTGCTTAAATCCAAAAACAAAGCACTCATCAAAACCCCGACGTTGACCTTATCTTTGTCAATTGCAAGGCAACGAGAAATAATTATGTCTTTTTCGGAGGACAATTCCAATTGCAGTCGTTGTAAAGTCGTTGTTTTACCACAACCAACAACACCTGTTATCGCAATCAAACCACCTTGCCTAATTTGTGGTTTAAGTTCTTTGAATAGATTTGTCTGCTCTTGGGTCTCAAAATAGCCCACATGATCTAAGGTACGTTTGAGACCAAAATAAGTCATGACATCACTCAACATGGCTCGTACCTGATAAGGGGTGGAAGAAATCTCGAATTTGTTTCATTACCTCCTGCTTATTGAGAGTAGACACCAGCACCGCATTAATATAAGCCATCTGTTCAGGGGTAAGTTTGGCTAATGGACGTGCCAAATAATCGGCGATCGCTAATTTGGCTGCAATCACCGTGCTGAATGTCAGTTCTTGAAATGGGTTAGGGTCTACAAAAGGCTGCACCTTCAATAGAGTTGTACTACTCCCGAAATCAGGCGGGTTGCCTTTACCAATCACAGAGTTCGGTAAAGACAACTGTTTAGCCAAAGATTCAATTCGGTCAGCCCGTTTCTGCGTTCGTGTTTTCTTGAAACTACGGTAGCGATGTAGGGGGATTGGGCCATCCACAGGCAGAAACGGCCCATAGCGACGTTCACCATGTTCTACGTACAGTTCGTTATCGAACAAGCCCCACCACAGAACTACAGTTTCTCCAGCCAAATCTGGCTCCACCTCATAAGCCACCCCCTCAACCGTAACGCGAGCATCGATGCCTACTTTGCGGCGTTCTGGGGAGCGTGCAAATGTACAAAAACGTTCCCAATTACACATTTGACGGATGCCGTTACTAGGTAAATTGCTCACCCAATCTTCCATCCGAGAATGGGGTTCGCTGCGATGGGGTCGGCTATTGTAATGGAGCAAAAACTTCATCAACCAAGCGTTTGCCTCAGCTTCGGTCTCCGGTTCATGCAGATGGTAGAGAGTTTCGTGCATTTCTTTAACAGTGCGAAACGGTCGTTCTACCTTCCCCTTAGAACGAGCCGTCACCCGTCGCCCATCCTTGCCATTCGGTAAATGGGTACGTACTTCAATCCCCAAATAACCCATAACTTTTTGAAACACCAAGCTCTTAGCAATGGGGCCATTGTCCATGTACAGCATTTGGGGAATGCCTTGAAAGGGAAAGTCTGTCTCTTTTTTGGGTGACATGGCAGCAAACATAAACCGCAGTGCTGCTTCTACATCCTCACCGTAAACACCGTGGTATTCTTGGTATGCAGCACCACTACGGTCATCGACGACACTATAAAGCATTAACAAAGGATGCCCCCGTCCTGGTTCTAGAAATGCTGGTGCTTTAACGTGCTTGAGGTCTGATGGACTGAGGTCAAAATGCCAACATTGATTGCTCTGTTCTGCTTGGAAGCGAACAGCAGGTGGTTGTCGCAGCAGGGTATCGCGGTCGTAACCCCATTTGTTGAGATAACGATTAACAGTAGTTGGTTTGAGCAAACCTACTGGAACGGTGACATGACCATCTGGTGTGTTGATGCCATCTTCTTCCAATAAGCGAATTGCTTGTACGGTAGATAAATGGCGACCTTTGCGGTTAGATGTACGTATTTTAATGGCAGCAATGATTTCGCAGTATCGCTCTAGTCCGGCTTTCGGAATTACACGTGGGACATCACAATCAACGCGCCGCACTGGGCGAACAACATTTACTTCTCGTAGTGTTCGATACACAGTATCTTCGGAAATGCCATACAGTTGAGCTATTTCTTGGACTAATACCCGACGAGATGGACTGCGCGGTGGTAGCTGCTCTAAGCGGCGACGTAGGTCTACGATTGTATCAATTGGTATTTGTTTCTTAGGCATCCTATGATTTCTCCACCAATGTATTGTGGTGTGGGTGAAGATGTTTGCGTGACAACCAATCGTAGAGTGTGGAAGGTGAACAATCGACCAGTTTGGCAATTGAGCGTTTACTGATCCCTTTGGATAGATAGCTGCGAATTTCTGCTTCCCTTGTGTCTAATTTTAAATGTGTAGATTGTCGTCCTTTGGGTCGTCCCAACGTTTTCCCTTCAGCTTTTCGTTTGGCTAGTGCTTCGGTTGTTCTGAGTACAATTAATTCCCGCTCAATTTCTGCTGCCAAGCCTAAAACCGTTGCTGTAATTCGGCTTTGCATTGAATCATCTAGCACCATACCTTGTTTGGCGATATGGACATTGATTCCTCGGCGCACGCAGCACTCCAGCATTTCTAATACTTGTAGGGTAGAGCGTGCCATCCGACTAACTTCTGAAAAAATGACTACATCTTTTGCTTGTGCTGTTTGATTCAATAGTTGTCCTACACCTCGCTCTAACCATTTCTCCCGTCCAGAAACTGTGTCCTCTATAAAGTGAATGGGACTCAAAGCATGGGTGTTGGCATATTCTAAAATGCCATGCCGTTGGTTGTGTAGGTCTTGCCGATCGCTGGAGACTCTCAAGTAAGCATAAATAACCATAGCCATATTGGCTGTCGGTTTAAACAGCTTTATGTATTTAATTGAACGGTATTAGTCCAAATTAAACCACGAAAAGCGTACATATATGTCTAGTAA
>NZ_JAIVFV010000325.1 GCF_020829445.1 Nostoc sp. CHAB 5836 | reverse complement strand
CTTCATCAAATACCTATTCTTAAGTATTAATACTCGTTAATATGTAAATAATATATGTTTTGTACTGGGAAAGCCGATTAGCGATCGCACCTTTTTTTGCCTGACCTCACAAAATCGCATTGCTCCCGAAACAATGAGTTAGAAGAGCTTAGAAAGGGGCTAAGGGAAGAACTCAAAGTAGAACTGAAGAAAGAACTTGGAGGTGAAATTGCATTACTCAAGCAGCAACTCTTGGGGGAATTGGCCGCCTGAGAGAGGAAAACGAGTCTCTCAGGCAAATGCGCGATCGGATTTTAGACAGCATAAAAGAAAAGCCCGCCGACAATTAGGCGGGTTTAGTTTTTTGTAGTTCATTATGTACACCCGATGTTCGGATAATTGTCATAACAAATAACACCCCCCAACGATTGTTTTCGAGGCACGCGCTGGGGAGGGTCGTTTCACGAACCATAGATTACGAACAATTAAGTAACAACTGCATTTCATCGGCATCTTGTATCATGCCTAAGTGTTCAAAGGCATCCATTGCTTCTCTAGCTAATTTATCAGCTTGCTCGGCACTGCCCCACCTTCTCTGCCATTTTGCTAGAGAGCGTTGATAGCGGGCTAAACGTCGCTTATTTTTGCTGCTGTCAGCCACAATGATGCCTTTAGTCAATAACTGTTGAGCGCCATCGCGATCGCCTTGTTCAATGGCGATATCTGCCAGCCAATTTTGAGCAGAATTAATTACCCGATACCAGTTAATTCTTTTGGCACTTAGCATGACCTCTTGAAAAAGAATTTTCGCTTCAGAATATTTATTTTCTTTGTGTAAAATAACTGCTCGATGATAAAGAACAGGAATGTAATAACGGATGTGTTTTTGCTCGGTTAAATTAGCTTGAGTCACTAACTTTTGCTCTGTATCCAGCCATGCACGGGCATCTGGATAATTCTTTTGCCTGATTTGTAACCTAGCTATATTTTCAGCTAAGTCAGCCTGATCGCATAAATCTGCATGGTCGCGTAATACCCATGCCCTCTGCAACATCTCTTCTGCTTCTTTCAAACTCTTCTCGGAACATTCCCGAATTAAAAGCCAAGTTTTGCGGATGATGAATATCACCAAAAATGACCATTCACCTCGTCTTTCTGATTGTTCTACAAGCCATTGCCACCAATCTAGGCGATCGTCCCAATAAGCATAGAGATTAGCGTAGTGGTTCAAAAGCAGACCTAAATCTCTCACTTCTTCATAGTGGTCTTGGTCTTTACACCAATAAAGTACAGCCCGTAAATTTACCTCTTCTGCTTCTAGCCTCTTGTAATGTTTCGAGTTTTCCCAATCTTCACCGGCGTAAATATTGGCAAAATCCAAATACCATCTCACCCAACGTCGCCGCGCTTCTCTTTCAAAATCTGGGTTAGCAGCCAATTTTGCTAAAGCATACTCACGAGTCAGAGACAGCATTTCATATCGCTTAGTCTCTGAATTTTGATTCACCAAAGAAAGTCGCTGCAAAAGTGCCAAGCCATCGTTGTTAGAATCAGGGGCAGTTGTTAGCCCAGCTACCTCAGCCACAGCAGCTTGAGTAGGAGAGTTAGGAAAAATGGCTAGTGACATCAGCAATTTGTGGGCTGGCTGTCCTGTGATTCCTTGCACAGATTGTTCAAAGCAAAAACGAGCTACATCACCAGTAGCCGAGGCTAATCTCTCCAACACCGAATTTAAAGAGTAACCACTAGATACTTGACCGATTGCATAGACAATAGCAAGGGGAATTCCGCCTGTGTGACCGTAAAGCTGCCTAGATTCTTCATCGTTAAGAGTAATACCTTTTTCTTGGGCTTGTTGCTGAATTAACTGCAAACTATCATCTAGGGTCAAGTTTTGCAGGCTAATTGGTAGTAACGCAATTCGCTCACGGGTAGTAATTACTACTTTTACGCCAATCGGTAGATTGTAAAGGAACTCTATCACCCCACTTCTATCCTCTATGGTCTCCATATTGTCCACAATCAATAGTGTTCGCTGTCTGGACAGAATTTGGCGTACACGGTCAGACTGATCATTGGGAGGAGATTGAATAATAGTAGGGTCGCCAAGAGCATTACCAATCTCTCGAAATATCTCACGCAGATTACGCTGTCCCTGCTGTCGTTGCAAAATTCCGTCAGGATAGAGTTCCTGCTGTTTGGCAGAAGTGAAAATAATTGCATCAAATTTAGGTGCGATATTCAGATTTTCTCGACTACCTTTTAAGCATAGGTAGGCTGCTGCTAACACTAACGCTGTTTTACCTACACCACCAATACCATGCACCGTGATCATGTGAGCGCCGTGATCTGGTGAAAGGCGTTCTAATAGGATTCTCATATCTGCCTCGCGACCAATAAATTCTGTGTAGGTTGGCGATGGCAGATTGTTAATGATTGTGAACCGATGCTTAGAAGATGCCTCTACACCTTTGCGGTATCCATATTTTTCTAAAATGTAAACCAGGTTACTGGCTCTAACAGTATTGTCAGATTCTCCTGTCAAAGTTTCAATATCTCGATAGATATTGCTTAATCCTGCTCTGACAACAGCATTATTTTTATGTAAATCTTTACCAATCTTCTTTAACTCAGATCTTGCACCTGACCGGATAAACCCTGAATAGGCACGTAAAGAGCATAAAAATGAGACATGAGAACAAGAAATTAGATCAAGTATTAGTAGGTCGCAAATATAACTATTAAAAAAGTGGAATTTCGTAGTTGCGAAAAAATACTACTTAAGGATGTGATAACGCTTGACGCCATCACATCGGGACAGCGATCGCAAATACTTCTGATTCAACCTGGATTTACATTGGGGTCCAAAATATGAGAAAAAGGGCGTGAAAAAGATATATAAAAGCAAGAACAATGATTTCAATTCTTGCCCACGCCCAAGAGTTAGTGTATATTTTACTGTCTTTAATGCCTTCTGGGTATCAACGAGACAATCTCGAAACGATGTTGGGATTGTTTTTGGAAGCACAAGGGCGTCCCTTGCCACAGCATAGCAAAATTAAATCAGCTAGTGCCTTGAGTCGATTTCTGAATTTAAATCCTTGGTCAACTCGGCAGCTAATTCGTACCACATGCGGCTACGTACTCAAACAAATATTATCTGACTGCCCCAAAGGACGCAGGCCAATGTTACAAATCATCATTGACCTAACAACCTTAGAAAAGCGCGCGAAATTCAAGCCTTTTGAGCATTTAATCTCGGTTTATAACGGTAAACGAGGATTACATTTGGTGGTGTTGTATTTGGTAGTAGGGCGATGGCGTGTGCCCTGGAGTTTCCGTGTTTGGAGGGGCAAAGGTACTCCCTCCCCTGCACAGTTAGCATTCTCATATCTTGCACCGGGAAATTTGAATGTCAATTCCACAACTAAGTATGAAATTTCGCATTCGTTCAAAGTAGAGTAAAATTAACGACAGTAATAGTTGTGGAAAGCAAGTTTGAAAAGCAAGTT
>NZ_JAIVFV010000324.1 GCF_020829445.1 Nostoc sp. CHAB 5836 | reverse complement strand
AATATTCATCTTCGCCATCAATGCTGCTGCCACCGGATTTGGCTGTGTGAGAAAATCTCGCCAATTTAAGCGATTTAACTGAATAGCTGCAAACTGAAATTCCAGCACCTTGAAGTCGCCAAAGGTAACACGATAATTTTGAGGCTCAGGTCGTTTGGGTTCGTCAAAAGAAAAAATTACAACTGGATAAATTGCCAAATCATATTTTTCATGGAGACGTCCAAAATACTTAAACATCCGCTTTGCAAACGCTGTCTCAGTGTAAGATTGATTTTCAACATGAATTAAAAAACAAGTGTCTTGCTGCTGGAAGCGGCATTGAGCCAGTAAATCAATTTCCTTTTTTTCCCCAGAGGTGACATCAGTAAACACTTCTTGGGGTAAAAACTGGATAGAATTACGATCTATTTGGCTAACTACTTGAGGCAGAAATAAATCAAGAAATTCAATAAAAAAGGTAGATAGTAATTCTTTGAAAAGACGATCATGGTCAATCATATCTTTTACCTTGATAGAACCAAACCATGATTATACAGATTGCTTGACCCGCTTTTTTCTGAAATCAAACAGGATCTTCTAATCCTGATAGCAATTTCAGTTGCTCCCGTGTTAATGGGAGCAGACCACAAACTTTGACTCCCTACTGATAACTGATAAAAGGCAACACAAATTGTCTCGCCAACCAGTACGGGGCAATCTGACGTGAAACCAAGTAGTATTTTTCACCTAACAACGAAAGTGGTTAATAGTAAGCCCCACTTTCTCACCCCATCCATTCAGTCCACTGTGGGGCATCTGCCACCAGTTGAGCAAATTTATCAGGGTCAATATCCTCAAACTCCAGCATCACCCCACAACGCTCATCAATCGTTAGTGTACTGAGTAATTCTTTCACCTTGTCAACCCCTAACTCCACCCGCTCAATTACTAACTGAGCATAATATTTAACCCGCTCCCACCAAGAATCACTGAGTGATGCATCTGTGTCCACACCCCCCCGATTATTATCTCCACTTTCATTCTTGGGGGGTGTGGACGGCGGGTTAATCCCATATTGAGACTGCATTTTAGCTGCGTAAGCTGCATTTTGAGCCTGCTCTGACTGGCGTTTCTTTTCCCTGTCCTCCCTCTGACGAAGGCGATAATCCAGCACTTTCTGGGCAAACTCGACATCCTCCGTATTGAGCCGATAATACCGAACCCGTTGACCATCTTCGAGTGGTCGGCGCGACTCAGTAGATAAACCCAGTTGCTCCAGATACTGTCCCAAAATCCACATCGGAGACTCCGATAGCGGGATGGTCAGGTTGAGAATGCCTTTAACGTGAGATGCGTTGCGTAAGGAGTTGTCAGCCAAAGCCTGAATCATCGCTTCGTCACCTTTAATCTCAACCCCAGCCATCAAATCGATCAACACCGCCCTCAATCCCAGCCGATGACGCATCAGCCAAGACGTGGAATGATTACTCCAGTCAGTGCAGATGCTCAAGCGATCGCGCTCCGATTTATCGCGTTCGGCAACAACAGGCGGCGGTGCAATAATTTCTCGCCCCTGTTCATCAGTAATCATTTCTGCCGGTGCGGCCAATATCGCTTCAAGTGCGACAATCTTCTTAATTAATCGCCCCCCGTCATCTTTCTCCACCAATTCCGGGGTAACTGGCATCCCGTAGGTGTCCAGAATCCGAAACTTTTCACACTCCAGCACTTCTTCTGGTTTGAGATAATCTTGGTGCTGTCTGCTGTTGTAAGTCCTCCGGTCGATATCTTTGGCATTAGCCACCTTGCGAAAATGTTCTTCATCGATGGCAATACCAGCCGCCTTCATCCACCGAGAAGCACTTTCATCACCACCATCACCCACTGGCACAATTTTGTTGCCCATCTCCTCTAAGAGCGATCGCAAGTCAGCGCGTAAATTATTGATAGACCAGTTGCGCTGCGCTTCAATCTGGCAAGAGGCATCCAACGCCCAATCCTTCTCTGCTCCTCTTTTTCCAGTTTCTCTGTCAATGCGAATCAGAAAAGCAGTCATCTCGTTTTTCTGAAGAATCCTTTCCTTAATCCGCCGCGCATTAGTTTCGGCATAACCAAATGGAGGGCGTGGTGCAACCCAAACGTGCATGGGGACATTGGGACGATACCGCCATAATTGCTGGGCGCATTCTGTAGCCGACTGGCTTACAGCGTGAAACACACCGAATACTGCATCAAAATGATAGGTGGAAATGTCAACCCCTGTAGCGAGACTGGGAGTAATTAGAAAAGCGTCGATATCAAGAATAGCAGTGTTAATCTCCCTGATAAAGATGACATTCTCCTCCGAACCACTGTTCTCGGAATGAATAGCCCACACCCGTAACTTGCGGTCTGAGGCTGATTCCGGTGTTTCGTCGCTATCATCTATTGGTGTCCCACCATTCAAAGCGCGTTCTAATTTCTTGATAAAGCGCTTGCTATCGCTGGCCATCATCAACTTTTTACCCAACATGAGTTGAGCGTGAAACTCGGCTACCAGTGCGCTGCTGTTTCGACCCTCGTACCAAAAAACTTGACGACCCCCTGAACGGTATTGGTTTTTGATGATGTAGGGTTTTTCACCATCTGGTCGCATTCTCATAAAGAATTCGATAGTCAGGTCATCGAGGTGAGCATCTGCTAAAACAACCAGTTTGGCATTGTAAACCAAGTATTCTAGTACTTCGAGGATAGCCCCCCGGTGTTCCTTACAGGTTTTAGACTTGAGTAGGTGGGCGAGATACTGGCAAGCTTCATCTATAAATAAGATATCGTAAGCCTGTAAATCGTTCGCCATTTTATACAGCGAGTCTACCGTGATGCTGAGAGCTTTTGCTTTAGCCCAGTCACCGCAAGAGATAGCAGAGTACATGGCAGTTTGCAAGCGATGCCTACGGCGGGCTACGCCTACGCTGAGGTTCTTCAAAAGAGTCACCCGATGTCCGTTGTTCAAAAAGCTCAATTGGGGATTATCTCTTCTGATGATTGCCAAGATTTCAGTCTTGCCAGTCCCCATATCAGAAGCCAAACCGACTAAACCCGATTGAGGCAGTGAGTGGATGACTGTGGAGAGAT
This sequence comes from Nostoc sp. CHAB 5836, assembly GCF_020829445.1. Lineage (GTDB taxonomy): Bacteria > Cyanobacteriota > Cyanobacteriia > Cyanobacteriales > Nostocaceae > Nostoc. The sequence continues at coordinate 442 of NZ_JAIVFV010000324.1, read as the reverse complement.
AACGGGTATTAACTATGACATTGGGTTTGTATTTACGTAGTCCCCTGGCGCGATTGACAAAGAATCTTTGCTGGTACTCGTTTATGGTTAGAGCATCAGCAATCATTGTGCTGACTGCTTTCTCGGCTTTCTTACCCAGTGCCACAACCCAATCGTCAATTCCTTTTTCGGGGCCAGGGAGTAGTGCTACTTCGCACTCTCCACCAAGCTGTATGATTGTTGCAGCAGTGCGACGTGTAGCTTGAAAAATCTGGTGTTTGGTTTTGGGTTTGGTTTCGTAATCGAAGAGGATAACGAATTTGCGACTCTTTTGTGCGATTGGGACTAAATCAGGGTGCAAGCGTTCTACATTTTCGTTGCCTACCCGACCGTTCCAGATTCCAGGGAGAGCGATCGCTACATACCCCAGTGTGAGGAGACAACCTGTCTTTTTTTCTCCCTC
>NZ_JAIVFV010000323.1 GCF_020829445.1 Nostoc sp. CHAB 5836 | reverse complement strand
GTGACTTTGAGTGATTTTTTGAAAGTTTGGGTAAGTTTCCCCTAAGTAAGAATCCCGCGTTGGGACTATACAACGCTGACATGGGTTAACCCCAAAAAAGTGAACATTTGCCACTCGAAAGGAAACTAAATCACCTTGTTCACTAAATAGCTGATCTTCCCAAAATGCTGGTACACCATCAATCTCGATGTTGGCACGCATCCGACGGCGCATTTCATCTACACTTAAACCGGGAAACCAAGAAGCTACTTCTGTCAACGTTGCTGTACTAATTACCGTTGGGCCAGGTGAGTGTGTATCGTCAGGAAAGCCGATCAGAGAGTTTTGTCTCAATGTGACAGCAAACCCAAAAAAATCACTCAAAGTTACTTCTAATGCTCGCCGTTCCTCATCCAAATGAAAAGTATGTTGTGAGCCACCATCAGGGACTTGCAACGAGATAGTTCTATTTAAGAGTGCAAATCCCGCCCTTAATAAATGGATTTTAGCATGACGCTTACCATTGACAAATCTACCCTGTTCGTCAAAAATGGCAAACTCGCGGTCATGCTGTAGTGAACCACTGGTAAGAACTCTAGCGTTCTCAACTTCAATACCATCCAGTGACTTAACTGGGTACAGTAAAATTTTTGCTAGGTAAGGCATCATAGCAATTTTGAATTGAATATTTTGGATTTACTCCCTTCCACCTACAACATTAGACATCTGGTGAAATTAAATATGCGTTACCCAGAACCCTTGTAGAGAGGTAGCACTACTACGTCTCTAGCACTCGACCAACCCTTGCATTGCTGGGCGAGGTAGAGAGTAGGTGTACTTTCCAGCTAAATATCAATCGTTAATTATGTAGGACTTACGCACTTTACAAATTAACCATAATATGAGTTAGGCAAAATGAACGTTTCAGGCGCTGAACACAACCCTGATTTGGTCGCATATTGACTGTGTTGGGTGTTCAATATGGCTCAAAAGCCCAAGCTTCGTATAGTACATATGTATGATGCGTAAGTCCTATTATGGATATATTGGCGATTTATCTATTCCTCCAACATGATTTAGAGGCCAGAAGCGAACTACAGCGCGTCCAATAATATTTTGACGGGGGACAACACCCCAGCAGCGACTATCGTAACTACTGTTACGATTGTCACCTAGTACTAAATATGAATCGGCTGGTATAGTCTGGGGTTTTGCCAAAAAAGGTGGCTGTGGCCCTGATTGGCAAACATCAATGACTGTACTCTGCTGAGAACCGAGGTAATTGGCTTCTGGGAGGGGTTTGTTATTGATATAGACTTTGCCATCCTGAAGTTGTATTTTTTCTCCAGGTAAGCCAATTACACGTTTAATAAAAGCATCCTGGTATTGTTCTTTTTGTAGCTCCTTCGTAGGTGAAAATACGACAATATCTCCCCTTTGTGGGTCAGCAAATTTATACTTCAACTTATCGACAATAATTTTGTCTGCCTCCCACTGGTTTGGCGTACCGTGCAGAGTTGGTTCCATCGATCCAGAAGGAATCCAGCGTGCTTCAGCAACAAAGGTACGAATTCCCAGAGCTAGAACAATACTCAATACAATTGTCCTACCTAGCTCTGCGATCCAGGAATTATCGGGTTGTTGACTAGAGTTGTTATCAGACACTTTATTATGCATGAAATTGCTTAACTGAACGAAAAATGGAGGTAATTAACTTGCCTAGTGAAACTTTATCTGTTAATCTAACTGAGAAAATTTTAATTTCTTAGTCATGTTCGCATCTTGACTAATTAAAAATAAACTTTTTTCTAAAGCGCGGCAAAAATTGGTTACTCCGATCGCGAATAAGTTTAACCTAAAAGCATGGTTCTCGTAATACATAGCTCCCTGTCTGAACTTGGTTATCCCTATGTCATCTCCAAAAGTTTTACTGATTCGCCGCGCTAGCATCATCTTACCCAATGGTGAACTGATGATTGGGGATGTGTTGACGCGCGATCGCCAAATCGTCGAAGTTGCGCCAGAAATCTCCCAAAGGGCACTAGCCACTGAAGTTGACGCAGAAGGGTTAACTTTGTTGCCAGGAGTTATTGATCCGCAGGTACATTTCCGAGAACCTGGACTGGAACATAAGGAAGATTTATTCACCGCCAGCTGTGCCTGCGCTAAAGGCGGAGTCACAACATTTTTAGAAATGCCCAATACGCGCCCCCTGACAACGACACAACAGGCTTTAGACGACAAGCTAGAACGGGCCTCACACAAGTCCTTGGTTAATTATGGCTTTTTTATTGGGGCAACAGCAGACAATTTACCAGATTTGCTTTTAGCAAAGCCAACACCGGGAATTAAGATTTTCATGGGGTCGATGCATGGTCAATTGCTGGTTGATGGCGAAACAGCATTAGAGGCGATATTTGCTAAAGGCGATCGCTTGATTGCGGTTCATGCCGAAGACCAAGCTAGAATCAATCAACGCCGCCAAGAATTTGCCAACATTCACGATCCAGCCGTTCACTCCCAAATTCAAGATAATCAAGCGGCAATGCTGGCAACGCAACTGGCATTAAAGCTTTCTCAAAAATATCAGCGTCGTCTGCATATTCTACATATGTCAACTGCCGAAGAAGCAGAGTTGCTGCGTCAGGAGAAACCCAGTTGGGTGACAGCTGAGGTTACACCACAGCATTTGTTGTTGAATACTAGTGCCTATGAAACAATTGGCACTTTAGCACAAATGAATCCACCTTTGCGATCGCCCCACGACAACGAAGTTCTCTGGCAAGCTTTGCGCGATGGCGTGATTGATTTTATCGCTACAGATCACGCGCCGCACACCTTAGAAGAAAAAGCTCAAGAATACCCCAATAGTCCTTCAGGAATGCCTGGAGTGGAAACTTCCCTCCCTTTGATGTTAACTGCGGCGATGGAGGGAAAGTGTACTGTGGCTCAAGTGGTTAACTGGATGTCTAAAGCTGTAGCCGTGGCTTATGGTATTCCTAATAAAGGAGCGATCGCACCTGGTTACGATGCCGATTTAGTGCTTGTAGATTTAAATACATACCGTCCAGTCCGACGCGAGGAACTTTTAACCAAATGCCGTTGGAGTCCCTTTGAAGGCTGGAACCTCACCGGCTGGGCTACAACCACCATTGTTGGTGGTGAGATAGTTTATGAAAAAGGCCAGGTAAATACCCAAGTACGGGGTCAAGCTTTAACTTTCTTATAGCAAATATTTATTTAAGCTTACGTAGTAAAAAAATAATTCTACATCAAAGCAATACTTGATCTGGCAAGATTTTCATCTATCCAGAGTCAAGAGTAGACGAATGCGTTTAGTTAAAGCTAAAAGGCGGAAATCCTTGTTTTTCCTCATTTTGACTTGTCGCTGTATCAGAAATTGCAACTTGGAACTCTGAATTTATTCCTAAGTGTTTCAAGTTAAATCTTCAATAACTACTCTTTTTTGCGATCAGATTACCTATTTATTCTTCTCTCCCTTCCTTGGTGTCCAACTCTTACGAGACGCACTCGCGTTTGCGGTTGGTAAAAAGTCTTCTGGTGGGAAGAGAGTAATTCCATCCTACGGATTGAGAGGACA
>NZ_JAIVFV010000322.1 GCF_020829445.1 Nostoc sp. CHAB 5836 | reverse complement strand
TTATAACACCTACCATGAAATGCAATTACGATTGTCATCACTTCTGATAAATGCATTCTTGAGTAACTGCGACGCTCCCCTACCATATGTCTTACGACATATCCGCAGCTTCGGCTCGTGGCTTGAGCCCCGTTACATCTTCCGCGCAGGACGACTCGACCAGTGAGCTATTACGCTTTCTTTAAAGGATGGCTGCTTCTAAGCCAACCTCCTGGCTGTCTATGCCTTCCCACCTCGTTTTCCACTTAGCCACGCATTGGGGGCCTTAGCTGGCGGTCTGGGTTGTTTCCCTCTTGACGATGGACGTTAGCACCCACCGTCTGTCTCCCATGCTCGCACTTCTCGGTATTCGGAGTTTGCTATGGCGGGGTAGATCGCAATGACCCCCCCAACCATTACAGTGCTCTACCCCCGAGAGTGATACATGAGGCACTACCTAAATAGTTTTCGGGGAGAACCAGCTATTTCCAAGTTTGTTTAGCCTTTCACCCCTATCCACAGCTCATCCCCTAATTTTTCAACATTAGTGGGTTCGGACCTCCAGTACCTGTTACGGCACCTTCATCCTGGCCATGGATAGATCACTTGGTTTCGGGTCTACGCCCAGCAACTGAATCGCCCTATTCAGACTCGCTTTCGCTACGCCTCCCCTATTCGGTTAAGCTCGCTACTGAACGTAAGTCGCTGACCCATTATACAAAAGGTACGCAGTCACCCCTTGCGAGGCTCCCACTGTTTGTATGCATGCGGTTTCAGGATCTATTTCACTCCCCTCCCGGGGTTCTTTTCGCCTTTCCCTCACGGTACTGGTTCACTATCGGTCGATCACGAGTATTTAGCCTTGGAGGATGGTCCCCCCATCTTCAAACAGGATTTCACGTGTCCCGCCCTACTTGTCGCACGCTCAGACCCGCCACTTACTTTTCACATACGGGACTATCACCCTGTATCGTCGGACTTTCCAGACCGTTTTGTTAAGTAAATGGTTTAGTCGTGCAGGCTACTCCCAGTTCGCTCGCCACTACTTTGGGAATCTCGGTTGATTTCTGTTCCTCGAGCTACTTAGATGTTTCAGTTCGCTCGGTTCGCTTCCGCTGACCTATGTATTCAGTCAGGGATGACCCTTACGGGCCGGGTTTCCCCATTCGGACATCGGGGGATCAAAGCTCCATTGCCAGCTCCCCCCCGCTTTTCGCAGGCTTGCACGTCCTTCATCGCCTGTGATCGCCAAGGCATCCACCACATGCACTTATTCACTTGACCCTATAACGCTGTGCTCGACTTGCGTCTCGCTCCACGTTACAGATCATTCTCAAGCGCTCGCGCTATCAATCCCGCCGCTGGTTCAAAGTGGCGGGACGATGCAATCACTACCCATGAGATGCCGACGCGGTTGAAACGCCGACATCCCTTTACTTCTTCCAAATTTTTAAAGATCAAAGTTCCATGCACCCTTGCGGGTGAGGTCTGGACAGTATTCCTACAGCCCACGCCTCACACTCAAACGCACATCAAGCAACAACAGACACTGACCACCCGGTAACTGTTGAACCAACCAGTTTGTGGTGGAGGATGACGGGATCGAACCGACGACCCCCTGCTTGCAAAGCAGGTGCTCTCCCAGCTGAGCTAATCCCCCGTTACCGCACAGTACTTCTGCAGGCAATCTGGTGGGTCTGGTTGGGTTCGAACCAACGACCCCCGCCTTATCAAGACGGTGCTCTAACCAGCTGAGCTACAGACCCGGTAATCCCAGGGTCGGGTGCTCACACTGCGAACTCATCACGATTTTCCGTAACTTGCTCGAGCTCCTTGCCCTTGTTGCTTGAAACAGCCGATAGGTTGTGGACACGACACGATTGTGACTCTAGAAAGGAGGTGATCCAGCCGCACCTTCCGATACGGCTACCTTGTTACGACTTCACCCCAGTCATGAATCTCACCGTGGCGACCGCCCCCCTTGCGGTTAGGCTAGCCTCTTCTGGTGAAACCCACTCCCATGGTGTGACGGGCGGTGTGTACAAGACCCGGGAACGTATTCACCGCGGCATGCTGATCCGCGATTACTAGCGATTCCGACTTCACGCAGTCGAGTTGCAGACTGCGATCCGGACTACGATCGGCTTTCTGGGATTGGCTCCACCTCGCGGCTTGGCAACCCTCTGTACCGACCATTGTATGACGTGTGAAGCCCTACCCATAAGGGCCATGAGGACTTGACGTCATCCCCACCTTCCTCCGGTTTGTCACCGGCAGTCTCATTAGAGTGCTCTTGCGTAGCAACTAATGACAAGGGTTGCGCTCGTTGCGGGACTTAACCCAACATCTCACGACACGAGCTGACGACAGCCATGCAGCACCTGTGTTACGGCTCTCTTTCGAGCACCCCCACCTCTCAGCAGGGTTCCGTACATGTCAAGGGTAGGTAAGGTTTTTCGCGTTGCATCGAATTAATCCACATCATCCACCGCTTGTGCGGGTCCCCGTCAATTCCTTTGAGTTTTAATCTTGCGACCGTACTCCCCAGGCGGTCGACTTCACGCGTTAGCTGCGGTACTCAATGAGTCTCCTCACCGAACACCTAGTCGACATCGTTTAGGGCGTGGACTACCAGGGTATCTAATCCTGTTTGCTCCCCACGCTTTCGTGCATGAGCGTCAGTATTGGCCCAGGGGGCTGCCTTCGCCATCGGTGTTCCTCCACATCTCTACGCATTTCACTGCTACACGTGGAATTCCACCCCCCTCTGCCATACTCTAGCCGTGCAGTCACAAGCGCAGTTCCCAGGTTAAGCCCGGGGATTTCACACCTGTCTTACACAACCGCCTGCGCACGCTTTACGCCCAGTAATTCCGATTAACGCTCGCACCCTACGTATTACCGCGGCTGCTGGCACGTAGTTAGCCGGTGCTTCTTCTTCAGGTACCGTCATTAACGCGCTATGTTAGAGCGCGCCGTTTCGTTCCTGCCGAAAGAGCTTTACAACCCGAAGGCCTTCTTCACTCACGCGGAATGGCTGGATCAGGGTTGCCCCCATTGTCCAAAATTCCCCACTGCTGCCTCCCGTAGGAGTCTGGGCCGTGTCTCAGTCCCAGTGTGGCTGGTCGTCCTCTCAGACCAGCTACAGATCGTCGCCTTGGTAGGCCTTTACCCCACCAACTAGCTAATCTGACATCGGCCACTCCAATCGCGCGAGGTCCGAAGATCCCCCGCTTTCTCCCTCAGGACGTATGCGGTATTAGCACTTCTTTCGAAGTGTTATCCCCCACGACTGGGTATGTTCCGATGTGTTACTCACCCGTTCGCCGCTCGCCGCCAGGTTGCCCCGCGCTGCCGCTCGACTTGCATGTGTAAAGCATTCCGCCAGCGTTCAATCTGAGCCAGGATCAAACTCTTCAGTTTAATTCCCAAAACTCAACAGAATTCACAGGTATAAGCTTTCGCTTAAAACCTTTGATTCGTATGAGCACTTCAATTTAGTTGTCATGCGCGCTTCCATCACCCCAGGTTACCCTGAAACGACATCCACACGCCGTTACAACCATGCCGTGCCCACACCTATCGGCTGTTTGTGTTTTTAAAGAGCTTCGCTGCATTTCGTGCAGCACAGAAACGAGACTGTAAC
>NZ_JAIVFV010000321.1 GCF_020829445.1 Nostoc sp. CHAB 5836 | reverse complement strand
CATTAAGTATTTGTAGGGTGCGTTAGCGACAGCGTAACGCACCATTCTTAAGGATTCGGTGCGTTACGCGAAACGCTAACGCACCCTACGTATCTGTTCAGAAATCAAATAGTAGTCCTATATATATAGTAGGTATTTTGGTAAATCCTATCAGCCTAATGACAGACCAAGCAAATCAAGGAGATTTAGAAATAGAACCATCACCATTAAAAGCTGTTCTCAACGATTTGCATTCCCGGTACAAGTCACTGCGGGAGGGTGCAGTAGCAAAATACATTCCCGAACTGGCAAAGGCAAACCCGGACTTGTTCAGCATTTGCATTGTGACAGTAGATGGTCAGGTTTACAAAGTTGGAGACTACGAGCAACTTTTTACCATTCAGTCAATTTCCAAGGTATTTGCTTATGGACTTGCCTTAGAAGATCATGGATTGGATTACGTATTGACTAGAGTTGGCGTGGAACCGACGGGGGATGCATTTAACGCGATTGTTTTGGATGAGCAATCGAAGCGACCTTATAACCCAATGGTAAATGCAGGTGCGATCGCAACCACCAGCTTAATCAAAGGTTCTGGCCCCACCGAACGCCTCAACCGAATGCTGGATATGTTTCGGCGATATATTGGCCGCGACGTGTTCGTTGACATTTCAGTTTTTACTTCAGAACGCAGTACAGGTCATCGCAACCGTGCAATGGCGCATCTGATGCTCAACTTTGGCATGATTGACCGAAACATTGAAGAAGCACTGGATCTTTATTTTCAGCAGTGTGCTGTGATGGTAAATTGCCAAGACTTAGCGGTGATGGCGGCTACCCTTGCTAACACAGGTATTAATCCCATCACCAAAGAACGGGCCGTAGATAAGCGTTACATCAAAGATATTCTGAGTGTTATGTATACCTGTGGAATGTACAACTTTGCAGGTGAGTGGGCTTACAAAATTGGGATTCCAGCGAAAAGCGGAATTTGTGGTGGGATTATCGCTGTTGTACCCAATAAGATGGGCATTGGAGTTTTTTCGCCGTTGCTAGATGTGCGTGGTAACAGTGTGCGGGGGGTTAAGGTATGTGAAGAACTTTCCCAACGGTTAGGTTTACATCTATTTGATTGTTCCGGTCAAGAGGCGAAATTTCAATAAATTTTGCTTGAACTTCTATAGCGCTTCTTAGTTGAGTGCAATACAGACCTAACCCCCCAGCCCCAACCCTTGTAGCGTTGGGGAGTAAGATTCAAAGCCTCTCTCGTTTTAGGAGAGAGGAATGGAAGTGAGGTGAGACTCTATTGCTTCCATTCGAGAACCGCTATAGTTTATGGTCTACCCAAGAGCGCTTGCCTTATAAATCAATACGCTTGGGTTAAGAGAATAGTAGGTTGGGTTGAGCGTAAGCGTTACCCAACAAAGTCTCGATAATGTTGGGTTTCGTTCCTCAACCCAACCTACACCAGATTTAGTTTTTAGCCTTAACTGAACTGTATTGCCTTATAAATATCGCCCTCTTGGGCTTTAGTTTTTCAGAAACTGTTATTTTTGCTTCTCTGGAGGCTTCCTAAATCATCCCTCCTCCCATATCCAACCGGATTGAGATGTACGGAGCTTTTTCAAAAAAGCTGGTTTTCTAGTAGACTTTTATACTGTAAGCATTCTCTCGTAGTATTGTAGAACTTACGCAATAACTCTCTGAAACTCTTATTACTTTGTGACGGCAGTCGCTCATGGGGGAAACCCACTCGCGTTTGCGGTTCGTTTTTTCATTATTTTGCGTAAGTCCTGTATTGTTCAAAAATAAAATAGGAGTCCTATATGAGCATGGTTGTGTGTATATATGAGGATCGTGATAAGAACCTCATCGGAGTTAAGCTCACTGTGTTGAGCCTAGCGCGTCATTGCCCAACCCTACCCATCATAATTATCTGTCCCCAACCTCCCGCAACTTTTCGTCATTGGGCGGAGTCCCTGCCTAATGTAAAGCTGATTTCGGATGAGAATCTAGGGGTATCAGGTTGGAATGTGAAGCCGACTATTTTGCTACACCGTCTCCGTGAAGGTTATACTGAAGTAGTATGGATTGATTCGGATATTATTATTAATAATGATTTTCGCCAGCATTTTGAGAATCTTGACGAGCATACCCTACTTACCACTCAGGATAATTACTGGGGACAGTACCAAGGAGGAACTCACCGTACCGTTACTTGGGGACTGACACCAGGTCGAACTTTTTCCACGACGATTAATACAGGTATCCTGCGGGTGACTCCCCAGCATATAGATATGCTCAAGGAGTGGCAGAAGATGCTCAATGACCCAGGTTATATGGAAGCACAGCGTCAGCCTTTGTACAATCGTCCGTTACATATGCTCGGGGATCAAGAGGTGCTTACTGCCTTACTGGGTTCTGTAGAATTTTCTCATGTCCCAGTCAAGATGCTAAAGCGCGGTATCGATATTGCCCAATGTTTTGGCCCTGCTGGCTACACTCCTACCGAAAGATTGCAGAGTCTGATTACAGGTAAAGGTTTGCCACCATTCATACACTCTATGGGTTACAAACCTTGGCAAATGACTCCTTCTGCTGCGGCAATTGATAATTCTAATGATTCGTTTAAAAAACGCCTGCGCACCTATTATAGTCACCTTCACTTACAACTTTCTCCATACACATCAATTGCCCGTGAATACCGAAAGGAAATTGAAGAGGACGCTCCCTGGATGGATGTGAAGAGCCTTACTGGACGCCTTTTTGAAATACTGTCAAATAGCCATCCCATTTTGCAAGGGTTCCCTCTAGCGCTATTCGATGCTGGGGTTCGTCATGTTCGCCGTTTCCTTGGTATTGCTCGCTATCGCCTCAATTAGACTTTTTGTGTCAGCTATCTCTGATCACATTAGCCATGTTTTGGCAAGAGTTCGATAAGTAGGTTGGTGCAATTAAAGTTAACTGACTAAGTCTGTCATTTGTCATTCGTCATTTGTCATTTGTGAGGGTTTTAAGCTTATTTACGTTTCGTAATATACTTAAATTTTTTCGCACTAACGTACTTAGTTCTCTCCAGCTATACTAAAAACAGGTTGGAGCTTTACTTTTAAAATTCCTAAGAGATTAGTAAGCAAAATTTTATTTCCCTAGGCAAAAGTCCAGCAATCAGCCGTTTTTAGTATAGTTGACAATTGTCAAAAACTAATGCCCCATGCCCAATGCCTTCATCAATTAAACTGGTTGAGAAAGTTTTTCATCTAAATGGCGAAACAAAAACAGCCAAAGTGGTAGGGAACTATTAATCGCTATTAGTCGCACTAAATGACCAGTTGTGACAATTTCAACATTATGATTCAATGCTAGAGAAACTAAGATCATTTCTGCTGATCCTCCTGGTGCTGTGACTAAAAGACAGGTTAGCCAGTCCCAAGAGGTTAATTGCATCGCAAGTATAGCAGCGATCGCTCCGGCGATCAGGGTCATGGCCACGGACATTAAGGCATAGCCGATAGTCCGCTTTCCAAAGTCGGGACGATTTCCCCAATTTACCCAAATTACCGGAACACCAACTTCACGCAGTTCGATAAGTAAGTTGTTCAAAGGTTCAATCGGCTGACGCGCCGGAGTTACGTCCACGCCGATATGCGCCA
>NZ_JAIVFV010000320.1 GCF_020829445.1 Nostoc sp. CHAB 5836 | reverse complement strand
GCAACAAGTTTATAAATATTTATCTCCATAAATAAATTTAGGGGCTTCTACCTGAATTAATTCAAAATTACTGAGCTATTCTTCAATTTTGAATTTTGAATTTTGAATTTTGAATTGTTTCGGTCATAGTCACAGTAGTAGATAAAATCATCAGTGTTGCGCACCTAAATATTCCTGATGGGCTGTCAGATTTGGCAATCAAGCAGCACATTACAGACCTCTATAACAGTGGTGAGATGTTGATTGATTTGAAGATTGCTCAGGTGGACTTTGAATCAATTAGCGCTCAGATTGTACAAGAAAATTCTACTAAACCTGCATCTTAAAGGAAGGTAATCAGATGCATACAAAATGGACTGAACAAGAGCTAAAAATTATTGAGGTGAAAGCTGAAATCTATACGATAAAACAAATAGCTCAAGTTCTTCGATTGAATTTATCAACTGTTACCAGATGGGTAAAAAGAGGATGGCTCAAAGCTACAAGACGCTCTGCTAAACATTACCAAATTCGCAGATGGCATCTTAAACAATTTCTTGAGCATCCCCCACAATCAATTAAAAAACGTATTACCTCTCTTGATCCAGAAGCCATTAATTATTTATTGGGGAGACGCGCATGATTGACCCAATCACTCCCCTGCAAACTCAAAAAGTTATTGACCTCTGCTCTGGTATTGGCGGCTTCACCCTTGGTCATCTGATTACTGGCGGTTTTGAAACGGTGGCTTTTTGCGAAATTAATCAATACTGCCAACAAGTTCTACATCTGCGATTCCCACAAATTCCAATTATCCCAGATATCCATGACATTACAACTGAGTCTTTGGCAAGAGTCGGAATTACAGAAGTTGATGGGATCATCGCTGGACTCCCCTGCCCTCCATTTAGCCTCGCGGGGAAACAGCAAGCCTCGAAGGACGAGCGCAACCTGTTTGGGGAATTCTTTAGAATCATTTGCGAGATTCGACCAGACTGGGCGATTGTGGAAAACGTTCCCGGACTGCTCACTGCTGAACGAAGTGAATTTTTCCGTGCCGTACTTTGGGAGTTTGCCTCGCTGGGGTTCGATGTGGAATGGGGAATTGTTTCGGCTGCATCCGTGGGGGCTGTCCACAAGCGAGAACGAGTTTGGATTATTGCTACCAACTCCCAAAGCCCAAGACGGGATACATCCTGGAATCAGTACACACAAAGTGGGGCAAACCCTGCATCTGTCAGCTGCGGTAATGCCTTGGAGTTCAAGGGGCGACAAGAGCGACAACATCCAAGGCAACCTCAACAAATCCCCTTATTTGAATACACAGCGATCGCTGTGTGTAAATTTCCTGGAGGCAATGATGGGTTTCCCGCTCTTTTGGACGGATGTCTGCTTAAAGGAGCAGGACTTGATTATTGGCTCACCTCTGCCACAGTCCCCAGTTTCAATCGGCTCACTCGTAATGAAGTTGCAGCGCTTACGCTCTATTGCCAACAAGAATATCGCCAACTCTGGGCAGAATACCAAACCATCAGAAGACAACACGCAGAGCAAATCAAAGCTTTAGGGAATGCCATTGTCCCTCAATGCGCTGCACTAATCTTTGGGCGACTGAAAACAATTTTATCTCAACAAATAAAAAACGCATGATTGACCACATTAATGCACTTCAAACCAGTTGGTATCTCTCTCCACCCTGGGGCAAAACAATACCAGATGTTGAAGTCAATTTACTAGAAAGAGTTTATCTGAGAACCAGCAAAACATTCGGTTACTGCTGCGGTGTTCAGTGGAAACACGAATGTTGGATTTATTCAATTGATTGTCGTAATGAAATTGTTCATGTCACACAACATCAAATCATTGGTACTGGTGAATTAATAATCCTGCCCGTACCAAAACCCGCTTTTGTTTTGGGACAAAAAGTAATCCTATGTTCTCACGGCAATGACGCAAAGCAACGTCTCATTTTGGGCATTGGATTTGTGAATAATTCTTGGTTTTACCTTGTTGAATTGGTGTCCCCAACCTTAACCCAATCACCGATTATATGGAATCGTTTCTCATTAGTAGGTGAAAAAAGTTTGGTTCGGGTAAATCTCTAAAGTTTTGAAATTGAGTTAGGAGTCAACCAACATGAATTTACCTTTAAATCAAAGTGTTTTAATCGAGTCTCCATCATTAAGAACCTCTGCACTTTCTAACCTTGATGAAGAACGCGCAGAAGTTGTTCTAAGCAAAGCAAAGACAATAGTATTCGCTGTGTGGGGTGGTACTGGCTGGGCAACTACTGCACAAATAGCAGAATATTTTTCAGTTACAGAGTCCGCAGTCAAAGAACTCCACAGAGTAAATCAATCGGAATTCCGAACCGAAGAAACTAAAACCCTTACTGGTAAAGACTTACGTGATGCTCGACAGACACTCTGTCTACCATCGAAAACATCCCAAGTTAGAGTTTTTTCGGCTTTGGGCGCTTTAAGGATCGCAATGCAATTGCAGCAATCTGAAGTAGCAGCCCAAGTTAGAACCATCATTTTAGACTTGGTTGCAGCTGTCACTGCCCAAACTCCTGTACCTGCCCCTGCTCTCCCACCGGGGGAGCAACGCCTACAAACTTTAGTCGAGGCGATGAAAACTTTAGCCGAACTCACAGGTGGCAGACTCAACCCATACATGGAACAGCATTTTCAAGACTTCGCCGCTAATCTCTTAGCCCAACACAATCAACAAGCCCTAATCGCTAGCAAAGAGAAATGGATGGGTGTTGTGAATTTTGCTGAGACGGAGTTAGGGAAGAAAGTCCCCTTAAGTGGTTCCCATTATCGCGGTCATCTCGGTACTTGGGTTCGCACCTTTTACCCACAGTTAGGGGAGCGTCAGGAAATGCGACTGGTCAACGGCACTCAGCAGCCTGTTTATGTTTACGCTTGCCATGACCCAATTGTTGCAGATGGGCTGACCAAAGCGATTGAAGAATTTTTCGCTCATCCAAACCCCACTGCTGCACTAAAAATTGCGGGGGCTTTTGCTACCAAGAAACCACGGGTAATCGTGAAAAGTTAAAGCCAACGCCACCAGTTTTTTCATCTATCAAAAATAACAACTTTATTATCATGCAACAACTCAATTTGTTTGGTGAATCAGCGCCAGTTTTACCTATCACTTACTACCCCGATTTCTTAAGCCTTGAACAAGGCAACGAACTATATCAACACTGTCTACAACTGGAGTGGCAGCAGAATCAAATACGTATGGCGGGTAAAACAATGCCCGTTCCCCGCTTGGAGTGCTTATACGGGGACAAAGGCTGTGATTATCTTTACTCAAACAGCGTATTTTTGAAACCCCTGACTTGGACAGACAATCTGGCTAACTTGCGGGACAGAATCACTGCGCTAACTGGTTATAAGTTCCGTATCGTCATCGGGAACCAATACCGCACAGGTATGGATTCAATCGGGTGGCACGCTGACACTGATTCTTCAATGGGAATATCCCCGGCAATTGCTTCCATAAGCCTGGGGTCTGTTCGCAAGTTTCAAATTAAACCGAGGAATGGCAGACCTACTGATTTCTGGCTCGAACACGGGAGCTTGTTGATTATGCACCCCGGTTGTCAGTCTACACATCTGCATCAGGTTCCCAAGACCAATAAAGTCGTTAGCACACGTATTAATCTCACGTTTCGACCACACACCGGGGGCAAATAATTGTGATTCTCTTTCATCA
>NZ_JAIVFV010000319.1 GCF_020829445.1 Nostoc sp. CHAB 5836 | reverse complement strand
ACCGTATTGCCTCAGGTGGAAGTTTGTATCATTCCACTTGATACCCTGACTTGAGAATTTGGTGATATTCTTCTACACGCCAAGGGTAAGAATACCAGTTTAGATAATAAACAAATTATGAGTATTGCCGATGCTTTTGGCTTTACAAGGTAAAGCTTTTTGTTAATTTCACCTATGAGTCAGTATAATTAACATTTAATAGCTGTTCAGCTTTACAGCTTCATTTTTTTTGCTGTATTTAATTAAAGTAAATATAAAAGCTTGCTTTGTTTTATAGTAATAAGTAATTACTCGGAGTAGAATAATAAGTAATTACTCGGAGTAGAATAATAAGAATAACCAGGAAAACCAGAGGTGTTTTTTAACTTTATATATTTAATATAGGATTTTTATTCTAGTTAAGTATAAATACGTAAAATATGAACAAAGTCATCTAAAAAAAAGTTTAGGCAGATTTTTTGGAGATTTAATTCATATTTTTAGCCAGAATATTTCAACAATACACCGCACTATTTTCTGCACATTGTACCAATTATTTCTACTATATAGACTCTCTAGTTCAGCCAAAAAATATCTAATTTGCACATCATATATTTATCATTTTTTTAATTTGCATCTTGCCCAACATGATGATGTAAATTTAATGTGAACTACCTGACAATTTATCCAAATGTTATTTATAACATTTAATTTGTAATGCTCAAACATTAAAAATTAAATATGTTTGCGTTGTTGATATTACAAATTTTGTATTTGACATTATTACTAACTTACTAGATTAATATCAAGGGATAACTTGCATGAGAACAATCAATATTTTAAATACAAGTATCGATAATTTATTACTAACAGAAGTTTTAGAAAATCTTAGTAATGGCATTGTATTTACACCCAACGTTGATCACATTATTAAATTACAAAAAGATCGAGATTTTTCCAAAATATATAATATGGCTGATTACAAATTATGTGATAGTCAAGTACTAATGTATGCATCTAAATTTTTAGGAACACCGCTTAAGCAAAAAATTTCTGGATCAGATTTTTTTCCTGCTTTTTATACTTACCACAAAAATAATAAAGATATTAAAATATTTTTATTAGGAGGGCCACCAGGAATAGCTGCTAAGGCTAAAAACAATATAAACAATAAAGTGACAAGGGAAATTATTGTAGGAGAGTATTCTCCATCTTTTGGATTCGAGAATAATCTTAAAGAATGTATGGAAATAGTTGAAATGATTAATAAATCAGAAGCCACAGTATTAGCAATAGGAGTTGGAGCGCCAAAACAAGAAAAATGGATATATACATACAAAGATAAATTGCCAAATGTAAAAATTTTTTTGGCAGTAGGTGCGACTATTAATTTTGAAGCAGGTGAAGTCAAGAGATCACCAAAGTTCTTAAGTAATTTAGGGTTAGAATGGCTGTACCGATTGTTATCTGAACCTCAAAGATTATGGAAACGATATTTAATAGAAGATTTACCTTTTATTTATTTAATTGTAAAACAAAAAGTTTTGGGTGATGTTTATTCATGCGAAGGAATTAAACGATTATTTTTGTTGTTTAAAATACTCAAATAAAGCTGAGAAACTTGTTGAAGACAATAGGTTTTTTGTAGATTATTCACGTAGGATAAATTATCAGAAATTAGCAAAGCTCAATGATATCAATTCTAGTTTTGTATATGGGATTTTTAGAACGTTTACAATACGATATGCAGAAACATATTTTCTGTTAAAAATACTAATAAAACAAATCATAATAGGACTAGAATGTCTACATCCTATTTTTAAAATGCTCCTGTAAGGTACTGGAATAGGTATATCTGAATTCGCCAAGCTTGTAAACGGAAAGTCGCTGCGTGTCTAAATTTGTGGTTTCATTTGAAGGATATCGAATTTTGCAAGATATCTACTTATGATGATCAACGTTGCACCCGCCATTATAGTACTAGGTCAAAATAGTGTGACAGTAGCACGCAAAATAATCAGTGTCCTACCAGGCGCAACGCTACACGGTCTAGCGGGCCGCACATCTGGAGTTGATGTCAGCTTCACGAATTTTGGCGAAGCGTTGCGCGAGCTATTTGTCCAGGGAAGGCCGGTGATTGGCATTTGTGCTGCCGGTATTTTAATTAGGACGCTAGCGCCCGTAATCTCGGATAAACGACAGGAACCACCAGTACTAGCTGTGGCTGAAGATGGTAGTACTGTTGTCCCTCTCTTAGGCGGACTTGGTGGAGTAAATGATTTGGCACGGCGCATTGCCGAAGCTCTTGGTGTCAAACCTGCAATTACGACCACAGGTGATTTACGTTTGGGGACAACGCTGTTATCTCCTCCCTCTGGGTACTATTTAGCAAACCCAGATGATGCTAAGAAATTTATCTCAGATTTGCTAGCCGGGGCACAAGTCAAGCTAGAAGGCATAGCACCTTGGTTGAGTGATAGTAAACTGCCTATAGATCCAAAGGGAGATTTGACCATCCAAGTTACGGAACGCTTGGTGACTCCTAGAACCAACAGCCTTGTTTACCACCCAACAACTATAGCGATCGCAATTAGTGAGGTCATTGGCCATGAAGATGAAGCAGTAGCTTTAGTACAGCAGGCACTAGCTGATGCCGCATTAGAAAGAGCATCAGTTGCCGGGATATTTGCACCCATCACCCTCGCTGCCAATCCCGCAATCCACGCCGTAGCTAGTGCCTTGAGAGTACCTGCCCGCTTTTTCACCCCAAATCAGCTAGAAAGTCTACTTTCACAAGGTTATAGCCTCGCCCAAGCCGCAGCGATCACTGCTACAGGCACATCCGTCATTACTACGTCATCTTCCCATTTAGCGATCGCTATTGCCTCCCAACCAATTGACCCCAACACCATCGGTCAGCCACGCGGACGGTTAGCGATTATTGGCACGGGCCCTGGTGGGGAGCAGTGGATGTCAAAAGAAGTGAAGGAGATACTCAAGTCGGCAACTGACCTAGTGGGTTATAAAACTTATTTAGATTTAGTCGGTTCTTTGGCTGATGGCAAGGAACGGCATGAGTCTGACAACCGCGAAGAAGAAGCACGGGCAAAGATGGCCCTTGATTTGGCTGCATCAGGGCGATATGTAGCTGTAGTTTCCTCTGGCGACCCAGGTATCTATGCAATGGCAGCAGCAGTTTTTGAGGTATGCGATCGCTATCCTAAACCCGAATGGGACAGTATCGACATTCATGTGGCACCAGGTATCTCCGCTATGCAAGCAGCAGCAGCAGCAATTGGTGCGCCCCTTGGACATGATTTCTGTGCTATTTCCCTTTCTGACATCTTGAAGCCTTGGTCTGCGATCGAACAACGGATTGCTGCTGCTGCTAAGGCTGATTTTGTCATTGCTTTCTACAATCCTGTTTCCAAAGAGCGTACCTGGCAACTGGCAGAAGCGAGAAATATTTTGCTGCGACATAGAACACCGGATACACCAGTAGTGTTAGCACGGAATCTCGGTAGACCAGGACAGACTGTGAAAGTGATCACACTTGACCAGTTAGCACCAGCAACCGCCGATATGCGGACAATTATTCTTGTCGGTTCCACAAAAACCCGAACCATCAAGCGTAGCAATGATAGTGTCTGGGTTTATACACCGCGTCGTTATACCGAACAGTAGACATCAGTAATTGTACATAATTGATTAGACAAATCTAGGCTGCAATTCTTGAGGCTCAAACGGACATG